>NZ_JBHVSY010000012.1:37457-249912 GCF_042884935.1 Streptomyces sp. NPDC058092 | reverse complement strand
GGTACTGCAGGGGGGACCCTGTGGGAGAGTAGGACGCCGCCGAACTCCTTTTACGGAAAGCCCCGTGCCCTTGTGGCACGGGGCTTTTCTGCGTTTACCCCTCTTTGCTGTCAGGCGGGGGTGACCAGATGGGTGTCGTAGGCCAGGATGACTGCCTGTACGCGGTCGCGGGATCCCGTTTTGGCGAGGATGCGCGTGACGTGCGTCTTCACCGTTGATTCGGCGAGGTGGAGTCGTTCGGCGATTTCCGTGTTGGTCCAGCCCCGGCCGATGACCGTGAGGATCTCCCTCTCCCGCTCGGTGAGGGGCGCGATGCGTTCGTCCAGGGTGGCGGGGCCGCCGGGAACGGTCGGCAGATGCTGCACATACGCGTCCAGGAGACGGCGGGTCAGGCTGGGGGCGACCACCGCGTCGCCGCTCGCCACGGCGCGGATGCCGGAGAGGAGTTCCTCCGGCAGCGCGTCCTTGATGAGGAAGCCGCTGGCGCCGGCGCGGAGGCCGTCGTACGCGTACCGGTCGAGGTCGAACGTCGTGACGATGAGGACGCGGGTGCGGGAACCGGCCCTGATGATGCGTCGGGTGGCTTCGATGCCGTCCAGGAGCGGCATGCGGATGTCCATCAGCGCCACGTCCGGACGGTGCCGGGAGACGAGGTTCAGGGCCTCGTGGCCGTTCGCGGCCTCGCCGACGACGGTCATGTCGTCCTGGCTCTCCAACAGCATGCGGAAGCCGAAGCGTTGCATCGGCTGGTCGTCCGCGATGAGCACGGTCGTCACGAGGGTGTGTCCTCCAGGGGGAGTCGGAGCCGGACCCGCCAGCCGGCCGCAGAAGCAGCCGAAGTCGTGGCGATGGCCGCCGGTAGCAGCGGGCCTGCTTCGAGTGTGCCGTCGTAGAGGGATGCCCGTTCGCGCATCCCGGTGATTCCCTGGCCGCCGCCGGGGCTACTGCCCTCGGGCCCACCGCAGGTGGTGCCCGTGTCCGTGATCAGGGCTTCCAGTTCCGTCGTCCGGTAGGTGAGCGTGACCTCCGCTGTCAGCGACGGGTCCCCGCCGCCGTGCTTCAGCGTATTCGTCAGGGCCTCCTGGACCACCCGGTAGACCGTCAACTGGCGGCCCGCGGTGGGCGGGGACAGCGGGGGCGTGCCGTGGACGCGCAGGCGCACGGGGAGGCCCGCCGTGCGGACGCCGGTGAGGAGCGCGTCGAGGTCGTCGAGGGTCGGCTGCGGGGCGCGGTCGGCCTCGGTGGGGTGGTCGCGCAGGACGCCGAGCAGGCGGCGGAGTTCGGTGAGGGCCTGGCGGCTCGTGGTGCCGATGGCTTCCAGGGCCTGGGCGGCCCGGTCCGGGCTCCTGGCCGCCGCGTAGGCGCCGCCGTCCGCGAGGCCCGTGATGACGGACAGGTTGTGGCCGATGATGTCGTGCATCTCGCGGGCGATACGGGTGCGTTCGGCGGCCGCCGCGAGCTGGGCCTGCTGGTCGCGTTCGAGTTCCAGCCGGCGGGCGCGGTCGACCAGGGCCTCCGTGTACTCCTTGCGCGTACGGACCACGATCCCCAGCAGGGACGCGAGCGCGAACGCCCAGAGGTGAGGCACGAAGAGCAGGTCCCAGGTGTGCGGGAAGCGCAGCATGCCGACGACGAGCGGGGCGGTCACCAGGGCGCCCGCCCGCACCAGGGTTCGCATGGACAGGCGTAGCGCGATGTTGAAGACGACGATTTCCTGCAGGTACGCGGCCTGGACGACGGCACCCGTCCAGACATTGGCCAGGGCGAACGGGGTCATGAACACCAGCACGGCCACGGGATGCGTGCGGCGCCACAGCAGCGGTGCGGAGAACGCCAGGCTCATCACCAGCACCAGTGGTTCGGGCGCCCGGGGGTCCATGGCCACGGTGCGCCAGCCGCCGGAGGTGAAGTCGAGTACCGCGAACATCACCCAGAACGTGGTGAGCAGCCCGTTCCAGACCACCGGCCGACGCAGGTCGAAGGCTCGGACGCGCTGGAGCAGGCGCTGGACGTGTCCGGTGAGCGGGGCGCCGCCCGGGTCCGGGCCGCGGTTCTCGTCGTCGTCCGTCACGCGTCCATCCTCGCGTCCGGGCGGCCCCGTCGTCATGCGTCGCGTCGGCGCAGCAGCAGGGCGGCCGCGCCCAGGGTAGTACCGGCCCAGAGGCACAGGGCGAGCAGGGCCCCGTCCACGGGGGCCTCGCCCGGGAGCGGGGTGGCGGAGCCGAGGGCGCCCGCCGCCTGGGTGGGGAAGTACGTGACGGCGCTCTTCACGGCGTCGTACGGGAGCATGGAGAGGACCTCGGGCAGGATCATTACGCCCCCGATGAATGCGCCGATCGCACCCGGCACCGAGCGGATCAGGGCGCCGAGTCCGAGCGCGATCAGGCTCAGCAGGGTGATGCCGGCGGCGTTGCCGACGACCGCGCGGAACACGCCCGGGTCGCCGAGCGAGGCCGCCTGGTCGGTGTCGTGGAGCAGGAGCTGGGCGGCGACGAAGGTGATCAGGGCGGTGGTGAGCATGACCACGAAGACGGTGACGGTGAAGACCGCCGCCTTCGCCCACAGGACCGGGAGCCTGCGGGGGACCGCGGTGAGCGAGGCGCGGATCAGGCCCGTCGAGTACTCGCCCGCGGTCACCAGGATGCCCAGCACCACGGTGCACAACGTACCGAGCACCGAGCCGTAGAGGACCAGGACCACCGTGTCGACGTCGGAGTCGCCACCGCCGGACGTGTACGTCGCGCCCATGACCAGGCCGACGGCGAGAACCAGGACGGACGCCGAGACCAGAGTGATCCAGGAGGAGCGCAGGGAGTGGAGTTTTTGCCATTCGGAGCGCAGGACCCGGGTGGTCGTGACTCGGTAGGGGTTTTGATCAGGGCGTCGGCTCGGGTGGCTGACTGCGGTGGTCATGCGAGGGCTCCGGTCGGTTCGGGGGTGGTGGTCCGGTACTCGACCGACTCCTGCGTCAGGTCCATGAAGGCCTGTTCCAAGGAGGCGGTGCGCGGCGTGAGTTCGTACAGGGGGATGGCGTGGGCGGCCGCGGTGCGGCCGATGTGTGCCGCGTCCGTACCGCGGATCTCCAGCTCGTCGGGGGAGGCGGCCGGGCCGGTGGTGATCTCGATGCCGGGGCCGGTGAGGAGCCCGCGCAGGGCGTGGGTCTGCGGGGTGACGACCTTGACCGAGGCGCCGCCCGCCATGGCGACGAAGTCGGCGATCGTCGTGTCGGCGAGGAGCCGGCCGCGGCCGATGATGATCAGGTGGTCGGCGGTGAGGGCCATCTCGCTCATCAGGTGCGAGGAGACGAGGACCGTACGGCCCTGCTGGGCAAGGGATCCGAGGAGGTTACGGATCCACAGCACGCCCTCCGGGTCGAGACCGTTGACCGGCTCGTCCAGGATGAGGGTGGCCGGGTCGCCGAGCAGGGCGGCGGCGATGCCGAGGCGTTGGCCCATGCCGAGCGAGAAGCCCTTGATCCGTTTGTGGGCGACCGTGTTCAGGCCGGCCAGGTCGAGGACGTGTTCGACGCGGCCGCGCGGGATGCCGTGGGTGTGGGCGAGCGCCATGAGGTGGTTGAAGGCGGTCCGGCCGGGATGGACGGAGCGGGCCTCCAGGAGCGCGCCGACCTCGGTGAGCGGTGCGCTGTGGGCGGCGTACGCGCGTCCGCCGATCGTCGAGCGGCCGCGGGTGGGTGCGTCCAGGCCGAGCAGCATGCGCATCGTCGTGGACTTCCCGGCGCCGTTCGGGCCGAGGAATCCGGTGACGGCGCCGGGCCGGACCGTGAAGTCGAGGTCCTGGACGACGGTGGTGTCGCCGTACCTCTTGGTGAGTTCGTATGCCCTGATCATGCGGCCGACGCTACGGAGGCGGCGCGCGGCGGGCGTCGGACCTGGGGCGGGATATGGCGGGGCGTGTAGTACCGGGGTACGACGGCGCCCCGGCCGTCGTGGGCCATGAAAGTTGTTTGCGCAGGTCGGGCGGGCGGGACAGGATCGGCGGATGGAACATGAGATACGAGCAATACGCGCGGATGAATGGCCCCTGGTCAAGGAGTTGCGGCTGGCCGCCCTGCGGGACCCGGTGGCGCCGGTGGCCTTTCTGGAGACGTACGCGCAGGCCGCGGCCCGGTCCGACGAGTTCTGGCAGGACCGGGCGCTCGGCTCTTCCGAGGCCGGGAGTGGTGAGGTGCGGCAATTCGTCGCCGTCGCGCCCGACGGGCGGTGGGACGGCAGCGTCACCGTACTGATCGAGCGGCCGGACGCGGAGGTGCGGTTCGGGGAGGCGGCCGATGTCCACCAGGCGCATGTGGTCGGCGTGTTCGTACGGCCCGAGGCGCGGGGCGAGGGCCTGGCCGAGGCGTTGTTCCGGGTCGGGACGGACTGGGCGTGGTCGTTGGGGGAGCCGCGGATCGAGCGGGTGCGGCTGTATGTGCACGAGGGCAACGCGCGGGCTGCGGCGTTCTACCGGCGGATCGGGTTCGTGGCCACCGGGCAGTCTGTGCCCGTGCCGGGCGACCCGTCCGCTCGGGAGTTGGAGTACGCGGTGGAGCGGCCGGCGGTGTAGGCGCGGGGAGTGGGGCGCGGGGTGCGTACGGTCAGCGTGGGCCGGTGAGGTCCTGGGACCAGCGGGCGCGGGCCTGTTCCTGGGAGCGGAGGAGGGCCAGCGTCGGCAGGCCCTGGGCCTGGCCGGTCGACAGCAGTTCGGGGAGCCGGGGCAGCGGCGCCACCGCGGCGACGTCGTCGAGTACGAGCGTCATTGGTGGGTCGAGCCGACCGTCGGTTGACCGTGCGGCCATGCGGCGGCCGTGCTCGACCACGTGCGATGCGAGTGCCGTGAGCAGGGGCATTGCTCCGGGGCCCGAGCGGGGATCCTCGATCGATTCGCCCAGCACATAAAGAGTGCCCCCCTCGCGCGCGAAAGATTCCAGCGCGAGCGAATCGGCCCGGTTGGGTGTGCAGGCCTCGCGGATGTGGACCGAGGAGAGCGCGGCGAAGGCCCGTACCGTCAACGCCTGTGCCACCTCACGGCGTTCGGGGTAAGCGGTGAGTGCGGACTCCAGCAGACCGGCGAGTCCGGAGGCCGCCTTGGGGTGGGTACGGAGCAGCCGCACCGGTTCGTGGGCGCCGCCGCCGATGGCCCAGCGGTGGACCTGGCGGAAGGGCCTGCCGTCGATGGCGGCGGCGTGCAGCCAGCACTTCAGGAGCGTTTCCGCGGTGTCGGCCGTCGCCGCGTCGATACGGGCCTGGGGCCGGACCGGGGCGAGGAGTGCGGTGGCGCGGGCGGCGGCCGTGTCGGGCTGCTCGCAGCCGGCCGTGGGTGACCAGTGGAGGCGGGCCGGGGTGTCGCAGAGGTGGCCCGGGTCGTAGACGAGGACCGGGCCGAGCTTGGCGCGGGCGTCCTTCGTCTCGCCCCAGACGGTGGGGTCGGAGGTGACGACGAGCGCGGGCCCGTCGGCCTCCTGGATCGCCTGGACGACGGTGGGGCGGCGGGTGGCGGCCGGCCCGTAGACGACGAGGGGGGTACGGGGGGACGGGAGAGCGGGGAGAGCGGGGAGGAGAGTGGTTGCGGATGTGGTGTGCTCGACGGGGGCGGGGGCGGGGACGGGGGGTGGGGCGGGTTCCGGGGCAGTGGACTCCGGAGCGGTGGGTTCCGGGTGCGGGTGCGGCTCCGGGGTTGGTTGTGGCTGTCGTTGCGGTGGGGTGTGGGCCTCGGGCCGGGGCTTGTGGTGCTGGGACCGTACGGGCGAGACGTGCTCGTCCCCGTAGCTGTCCTCGTCCCCGTACTGTTCGCTGCGCCGCCGCGCCCGTACCGCCCGCCAGCGGGCCACCACGCCCAGCACGAACACCGTCAGCACCAGCAGCACCATCAGTTCGCCTATGAACAGGCCCCAGAACAATCCGTACCCGGAGAGTTCGTCCGCCGGGGTGTTCGGCCAGGCGGCCGGGAGATCGTGCGGTGTGGTGACGAGCTGACGCATCGCCAGGGGCGTCTCGGTGAGCGTGACCCCCTCCGGCCAGGCGCCGTGCGCGAACAGTCCGGCCAGGCCGGTGGCCGTCCACGCCAGGAGCGTGAGCCCGAGCAGGAAGGCCAGCAGGCCGATCAGCAGGCCGTCCGGGATCCCGCCGCTTCCGGCACCGCCGCTGCCGTCGGTACGTACCTCGCCGCGCCCCGCCATGTCATGCCACCGTTGACTCGGACGACTTGTTCAGTCGTTGCTGGTGCTCGATCCGTGCTGCACGCTGTTCCGCCTCCAGGTCGGCGGCGAGTACGTCCTCCGGGAGGAGTTCGGCCGTGGAGGACTCGGTCATCGCGCGGTCGGTGAAGACCAGCGGGCGTTCCGCCTCGGTGATCAGGTGTTTGACCACCTGGACGTTGCCGTTGACGTCCCAGACCGCGATGCCGGGGGTGAGGGTCGGGATGATCTCGACGGCCCATCGGGGGAGGCCGAGGACGCGTCCGGTGGCTCTGGCCTCGTCGGCCTTCTGGGCGTAGATCGTGCGGGTCGAGGCCATCTTGAGGATCGCGGCGGCCTCGCGGGCCGCCGCTCCGTCGACGACGTCGCTCAGGTGGTGGACGACGGCCACGAACGACAGCCCCAGCCGTCGCCCGAACTTCAGCAGACGCTGGAAGAGCTGGGCGACGAACGGGGAGTTGATGATGTGCCAGGCCTCTTCGACCAGGAAGATGCGTTTCTTCCGGTCGGGCCTGATCCAGGTGTGCTCCAGCCAGACGCCGACGATCGCCATCAGGATCGGCATCGCGATCGAGTTCCGGTCGATGTGCGAGAGGTCGAAGACGATCAGCGGGGCGTCGAGGTCGATGCCGAAGCTCGTCGGTCCGTCGAACATGCCGCGCAGGTCACCGTCGACCAGCCGGTCCAGGACGAGGGCGACATCCAGGCCCCAGGCCCGTACGTCGTCTATGTCGACGTTCATCGACTCGGCGGACTCGGGCTCGGGGTGGCGCAGTTGGTCGACGATGTCGGTCAGGACCGGCTGCCGGTCGGTGATCGTCTCGTTGACGTACGCGTGGGCGACCTTCAGCGCGAAGCCGGACCGTTCGTCCAGGCCGTGTCCCATCGCGACTTCGATGATCGTACGGAGCAGGGCGAGCTGGCCGGTCGTGGTGATCGCGGGGTCGAGCGGGTTGAGCCGGATGCCGCCGTTGAGCGCGGAGGTCGGGTCGAGGCGGATCGGGGTGAGGCCGAGCTCCTGCGCGATGAGGTTCCACTCGCCGACGCCGTCCTCGCCCTGGGCGTCCAGGACGACGACCTGGCGGTCGCGGAAGCGGAGCTGGCGGAGCACGTACGTCTTCTCCAGTGCGGACTTGCCGTTGCCGGACTCGCCGAGCACCAGCCAGTGCGGGGCGGGCAGCTGCTGTCCGTACAGCTGGAAGGGGTCGTAGATGTAGCCCTTGCCGGAGTACACCTCACGGCCGATGATCACGCCGGAGTCGCCGAGGCCGGGGGCCGCGGTGGGCAGGTAGACGGCTTGGGCCTGCCCGGTCGACGTACGGACGGGCAGCCTCGTCGTCTCCACCTTCCCGAAGAGGAAGGCGGTGAAGGCGTCCGACAGCGCGGACAGCGGATCTCGCATGGCGTGACCGACCTCCCTCTCGTTTCTCTCGGTTGTCTGCCGAGTGTGGTCAGCGACGGATGCCGGTGGCGAACGGCAGGGTGTTCACAAAGGCGCGGTGGTGCTCGCGGTCGCACCACTCCAGCTTGAGATACGACTTGCCGGCCGAGGCCCGGATCGTCCGCTTGTCGCGGGCGAGGGACTCGGGCGAACGCGAGGACACGGTGATGTACCCGACCAGATTCACTCCGGCCGCGCCGCTCGCGAGATCTTCACCTCGCTGGTCGAGACGGCCGTGGGCGGCGATGTCGCGCGGGTCGACGGTGCGGTTCATCTTGGCCTGGCGGCTGGCTTCCGCCTCGTCGTTCGTCTTCTCGGTGAGCATCCGCTCGATGGCGATCTCGGTGGGTTCGAGGTCCATGCAGACCGCGACCGTACGGATCACATCGGGCGTGTGGACGAGGAGCGGGGCCAGGAAGTTGACGCCGACGGGTGTCATCGGCCATTCCTTCACCCAGGCCGTGGAGTGGCACCAGGGCGCGCGGGTGGCCGACTCACGGGTCTTGGCCTGGAGGAACGTCGGCTCGACCGCGTCCAGTTCGGCCGGCCAGGCGTTGCGCTTCGTCATGGCCTGGATGTGGTCGATGGGGTGGTCGGGGTCGTACATGGAGTGCACGAGGGAGGCGAGCCGGCTCTGGCCGAGCGGCTGGCGCACCCGGATGTCCGCCTCGGCGAGGCGGGCGCAGATGTCGGTGAGTTCGCGCGCCATGACGACGGCGAGGCCCGCGTCCCGGTCGAGCTTGCGGCCGGCCTGGGGGCGGGCGGCGCGGGCCATGGCGTTGGCCTCGGCGGCCAGCTCGCGGGTGAAGTGCATGCAGGCGACGAGGTAGGCGCGGTGCTGCTCGCTGGAGGTGGAGACCATGGACTGGAGCTGGTCGTACGACTCCTTCAGCCAGCCCGGGGACGTCCTGTCGCCGCGCTGGGCGACATCCTTGGCGTGGGCGTCCGGGTCGGCGGGAAGGGTGCGGGCCAGCATCTGGATGCGGGTCACGAATCCGTCGCCGTTGGCGACGTGCTTCAGCAGCGTGCCGAACCGGTCGACGAGCGCTTCCTGGTCCTCGCTGTCGCGGAGGCCGACGCCGGGGCCCTCGATCTCGATCGCGGCGGTGACGGTCCGGCGGTCGGCGTGCAGGAGTACGGCGATCTCGTCCGGGCCGAACGGTGCGGCGAGCCAGTTGATCCGGCCGATGCCGGGGGGCGGCCCGATCTCGACCTCACGCCCGTCGGCGCCGACGCCGGCTTCCATGGCGGCGGAGCGGTAGGTCGTACCGCGGCGCAGGGTGCGCTTGTAGCTGCGGTTGATTTCAAACCATTTGTAAAAGGTGCGGTGCTTGTACGGGACGTACACGATCGCCAGGGCGAGGAGCGGGAAGCCCACGAGCAGCACGATCCGCGGGCCGAGGTAGGGGACGGCCAGTCCGCTCATCATGCCGAGGAACGCCCCGGCGATGATCAGTGCGATCTCGCCGGTCTCGCGGTTCTTGCCGACGATCGCGTTCGGCCGGGCGCGGCCGATGAGATACGTACGGCGGGGCGTGATCGTGTGGGACGGAGTCGTCAACGCCCTCCACCTCCCGTGCTGTTGTTACCTGAACTGCCTGATCCGCCGCCTCGGGGGGAGCGGCTGCCGTGCGGGGTGCCCGAGGTCGGGCCCGAGCCGCTGCGGGGCGGGGGTGCGGCGGGGGATCCGCCGCCGGTTCCGCCGCCGCTGCCGGAGTTGCGGGAGCTGTGCGCGGCGACACCGCCGCTGACCGGGTTGGCGGGCCGGCCGCCGCCGCTGCCGCTGTCGCCGGTGTTCTGGCCGCTGCGGCTGCTGTGGGTCTTGATGCCCTGGGAGACGAGAGCGGCGGGGGAGCTGATCATCGCGGCGGCCTGGGAGCCGTCGGTGGCCTGCTTGCGGTTGGTGCGGGCGCCCTGGATCTCGTCGCCGAAGCCGGGGACGAAGCGGTAGATCATCGCGGAGGCGAAGATCGCGAGCAGGATGATGGCGAGGCCGGAGACGACGGAGGAGAACGCGTTGGGCCCGCCGTCGGTGGAGAGGGCGCCAGCCAGTCCGAGGACGATGACGATGACCGGTTTCACCATGATCACCGCGATCATGATGCCTGCCCAGCGGCGGACGTGGCCCCACATGTTCTTGTCGACGAGGCCCGCGTAGACGACAACGCCGAGGAGGGCGCCGACGTAGAGCAGGGCTGCCCGGATGACGAGCTCCAGGTAGAGGACGCCCGCGGCGAGGGTGGACACCAGCGAGACGATGATCAGCATGATCGGCCCGCCGCCGATGTCTTTGCCGCCCTTGAGCGCTTCGGCGAACGATCCGAAGAAGAGGTCGGCCTTGTTTCCGGTGGCCGAGGCGATCACGTCACTGACGCCGTCGGTGGCGGATACGACCGTGTACAGGATGAGCGGGGTGAAGGCCGAGGCGATGACGGTCAGCCAGAGGAACCCGACGGCTTCGGAGATCGCGGTGGTGAGCGGGACACCACGAATGGCGCGCTTGGCGACGGCGAACAGCCACAGGACGAGCGTGAGGATGGCGGAGGCCGCGAACACGATCGCGTACTGCTGGAGGAAGGTCGGGTTGGTGAAGTCGACGTTCGCGGTGTTCTTCACGGCGTCGCTGAGCTTGTCGATGATCCAGGCGGCGGCGTCGGCGCAGCCGCGGGCGAGGGAGGAGAGGGGGTCCTGGGAGTTGTCGAGGGTGGAGGAGGTGCCGGATTTTCGGGTGCCTGCGTCGCCGTTTTCGCAGTAGTCCTTGGCGGGGCCGTGGATGAGGTCGCAAGCGTTGTTGCTCTTGCTTGGACTGGGGGACGGCGTCGGGGCAGCGGCAACTTTGGTGGCCAAGAGGATGGCGGATACCTGCACCGCTGCCAGCAGTGCCGCGACAGACGTCACGCGGCGACGCGGACTGTGACTATCGGGCATAGGTGAACCCTCCAAACCCATTGACCGCGCCAGCGATCTCATCAGCGCTGGACGCCCGTGTGTCGCGGCCCACGGGGGCGGGGCCGTCCTTCTGCGAGTGAGTGGCAGCCTTCCAATCGCCGTTGACCCACTCCAGTTCCATGGTGATGGTGAACCAACCGTCCGTTACGGGATTGGTTGAACCCTCACCAGCCAGGCCAATTAGTCCGGTGCACCAAACCTCCACGGTGGCATGGCCAGCAGAGCTTTTCGTGACCTTGGTGCCGATGGGAGTGGTGCGCGAGATGAAGGTGAAGCCCGCAGGGGTCGAGCCGTCGTCGTTGAGGCCCAGGTTCTTGAAAAGACCTGTGGAGTAGGCCTGATCGAGCGTGGTGCGGAATCCGTCTACGGCGGACGGGGCGATGACGGCATTCAGGATGCTGTCCCGTTTGGCCTTGTCGAACATCTCAGCCGAACCGAGCGCCACGGAGTAGTTCGCGGCAGCGCTCTGCGCCCCCTGATCGTCGTGGGCGAAGCCCGACGCGATGGCGCCGTTCTTCCCGTCAACCGGCTTCGTCCCCGTGGCCGCCGTGGACGACGAGTCCGGCTTGTTCCCCGCGCCCCCCGAACCGCCGCCGCTGCCGTTTTTGCCGCCTCCGCCCATGTTCGCGAAGGCGATGGCCGCGATCAGGAGGACGACCACGCCGACCACCGTGACGAGGGAGCGGGAGCTGCGGGCGGGGCGCCGGGGGGTGGTGTAGCCGTCGCCGCCCTCGCCGTCGGGGAGGCGGGTACGGGTCTGGCGCGTACCGCCGATGGTGCTGTATCCATCGTCCGTACGGCCCGAGCCGCTGCCGTAGCCGTTCTCGTCGCCGAGGCTCATGCCGCGTGCGCCCCCTCAACCGTTTCCTGAACCGGGTAGTACGACGGTAGCCGTGCGGGTTCCCGCTCGGGCGCGATGTGGTGACTCGACATCAGGGAGACGCAACCTCTGCCGGTGGGCACGACGGACGGATGGTGTGGGAGTGGGCGGGACTGCCCCTGGCGTGGGATGACAGCCGGTCAGACGGCCATCCCGTAGACGATGGTGAACAGGGTTCCCAGCGATCCGATGATGAACACACCGGTCAGACCGGCAACGATCAGCCCCTTGCCCTGCTCCGCGCTGAACGTGTCGCGCAGTGCCGTGGCGCCGATGCGCTGCTTCGCCGCGCCCCAGACCGCGATGCCGAGGCAGAGCAGGATGGCAATGGCCATCACGACCTCGATCATTACGCGGGCCTCGTTGCCCAAGGTCCCGAACGGCCCCCAGTTCGGGGCGATTCCGCCGATGATGGTGGTGATGTCGCCCTTTTCAGCTGCCAGGATCATGTAAGTCACCGCCCCTGTTGGGTAGTTCATTGCCCCTGCCACACGACATGGGTCGCTCTCTATCTTCGCTGATGAAACTGCTCTCGCACGACGCCTTGACGGCTCTCTTTACCCGGATCTCGCACGTTTGACCGGTCCGACCGTCCTGACCTGCGGTTCGAATCGGTGTATGACCGAATATGTATGGTTACTCTGTGTATCACGGGGGGTGACCCCGGGCAATGACTGCCATCCCGCCACCCTGGCCGAGACTTTCGCGTAGGGCCTGGCCAGCGCAGGGCCCGGTCAGCGCAGGGCCTGGTGATACCAAGGGGTAATCAGAGCAGGGGGTGGCGTGGGACGGGCGGCCGGGGCGGCGTCGTCCAGGTCGGTGGCGGCCGGAAATCGCACCAGGTGCCGTCGAAGGGAAACGTTCCGGCCTCGGCGAGCCGTGCGACCGATGCGCCCTCGCTCCGGATGGCTGACGCTTCGTCGGCCGTCCAGTAGGCCGGGTCACCGGTCTTCTCGGCGAAGGACTTCTCGTCCTTCCACCGCCAGCTCCGGTCCGGCGCCACATTGATGTCGAGTTCGTGGTCGGTGATGTCGATGTCGTCGCCGTGATGGACCCGGCGCTCCAGATTTACGTACCAGCCACGGAACTTCTGTCTGCGGCCGAAGAGCCAGAGCACCGAGTGCGCTGCGCCGGTCGGCTGGTAGAAGAGCGCGCTGCCCATCGGCCACCGGCCGGCGACCACGGGGTACCCGCCGGCCGGGCGCTCGTGCGGGGCGATGTCCCGCAGGTGCGTGCCGCGCGGAAGCTTCGTACGCCACATCGGCGTGCCGGTCTCCATCCACACCAGCTGGCCCGCCTCGGTGCGTTCGACGAGGCGTACGGGCACCGAGGCGCTGAGGTGTCCGCCGATGAAGAAGTTCCAGCGGAGTATCCGGCCCGGGTCGTCGTTCATGCCGTTGATCATGCCCGCGTTGGAGCGGGCGGACACACCGAGCGCCGCGCCGTGCGTACGAATCAAAGTGGCCGATATTGGGGTGATCTGATGAATCGTCGCCGACCCGCGGCCGCCGATGTCCGTCAGTGCGCCCCGTTGCTCTCGATGAGCTTGACGAGCGCCTTCGCCGCACCGGCGATACCGACGATGCCCTGCCCACCGCGGGACCCCCAGCCCGGCGTGGTGTTGTACGTCCGGTCCTGGAGTGTCAGGGAGACGGTCTGTCCGCCCGTGACCCACATGCGCTTGGCGGTGACTTCCCCGACGGGCGCGGAGTCGGTCACGTCTCCGTTCGTCCCTACGAGCGTGAGTGTTCCGTCCGCGCTGACGACCACCGAGCAATCCGGGACAGACCTGCGTGCCGGGCCCCTGCGCCCACGGGTACCAGCCGGGTGAATGAAATCCGATGGCGCGGCTGCCGGGGTCGATGCGCAGCGCCCAGTCCCATACGTCCTGCAGATACGGCACCAGCGCCAGCACGGCCAGGGAGAGGGCGGCCAGATGAATGCCGTCCAGCCACCACGGCCGGGCGGGATCGTCGGCGGCGGGCCGGGCGTGCGCGTGGACCCCGCCGCGCAACAGGGCGGCGACCTCGCGGGGTGGCGGCCAGTCGCGTCCGGGGTGCGCCTCGGCAAGGCAGGCCAGCAGTTCGTTCCCGTACTGGTCGCGGTAGGCCTTGGGATACGCGGCAAGCAGCAGACGGTTCATGCCTGGGCCGCCTTGAAGGTCCTGAGCCGTCCGGTGACGACGGCCGCCGCCTGCTGCATGCGCAGCGCCTCCTGAACGACGCGTTTGCCCACTACGGTCGGATCTTGCCGCCTTGCTCAACCGCTTGGCGGCGGTCGCAGTCCACACCCTCGGTCAGGCCAGGCCCGACAGCCCGTAGTAGTCGGCCTTGCCCCGCGGGATCACGGTGAACCCGGCCGGGACGGCGTGCGCGGTGAGCCAGTCCTGACCGCACCCACAATGGCCGGCGTGGTAACCGGCCCATTTCCTCTCCAGTGGCTGTTCCTCGCCTACGCCACCAGCCGGGGACGGGCCCTGATCGACCGGCGCCTCTACCTCCGCGAACGTCAGCCGTTGTTAGCCGGCGAAGACCGCTCTGCGCAGCGGGCCGATCGCGCCGCAGGTGCGGAAGAAGCCGCGAGCCGTGCCGCGCAGCGCCCTGCTCCTGGCCGTGGCCAGGGCGAGGTAGCGCAACGCGGTGTCGACGGACGCGAATCCGTCCACCAGCATCCGGCTCTCGTACTCGCGCACCGCGACGGGCAGAGGGAGTTCGCCGCTGTGCACCCGGACCAAGGCGTCGCGCAGCAGGTGCGCGTCGTGTAGCGCGGCGTTGCCGCCGAGCCCGCCGACCGGCGGCATGAAGTGAATGGCGTCGCCGAGCAGTGTGACATTTGTGGTGTCCCAGTGCTTTGGCTTCCGCGCGGCGGCGAAGTCGAACCGCTGCACGGTGGCGGCGGGTGTGTCCGTGATCACCCTGCGCAGGTCGGGATGCCAGTCGGCCGTCCGGCTGGCAACGGCCGAGCGCAGGTCCGGGCCGGAGCCGGAATTCAGCGTGGCGCACAGCGCGTCCCGGTGCGACACGTGCGCCCACATCAGATAGTCCTCGTCCACCGGTTCGGTCTCGGTCTCGCGGCAGCGGAACACCGCGGTGAACAGGAAATCCCGCTTCGGCAGGACCATGTTCTTGCCGCTGAGCAGTTCCGGCGGCAGCCAGGCCAGGTTCGCCTCGGTGAGCGGAAGCTTGCCGCCGATGCCGACACCGGGCGCGTCGGTGGTGCGCGCGTCCGGCAGGAACTGTCGGCGCACCCGGGACCGGCTGCCGTCTGCGCCGACCAGCAGATCGCCCGTTGCCGTGCTGCCGTCCGCGAACGACGCGACAACCCGACCGTCCGGCAGTTGTTCGTAGCCGACGAATTCCTTGTCGAACTCGACGATGTCATCCAGGCCGTGCAGTAGCAGGCGGCGCAGGGTGATCCGGCTGACCGCGTGCGTTGCCTCCGCCGGATCGGGCGCGGGCACGTCGTCCTCGCGCATCAACTCGTGCAAGCGCTCGGTGAACACGCCCATGCCGCGACCGGGATCGCCGGACGTGGCGGTCAGTGTGTGCCACAGATCCTCGGGCAGGCAGGCGTGCAGCGCTCTGCTGCCGACGGGTTCGATGTTCAGGCGATAGCCCTGCAACCGGGCGTCGGGCGTGGTGTCGCGTTCGTACACAGCGACGTCGATGCCCGCGCGACGCAATCCTTGGCCGAGGCAGAGCCCCCCGATGCCGCCGCCGATCACGATGATCCTGGTCATGTCGAAGATCCTCTGCTGAGCAGCGTGTCCAGTTGGGAGAGAACGGCTGCGGCGTGATCTGGGCCGAGGCTGGCGCCCTTGACCAAAGCGATCACCAGCTTTGCCGCGATGACCGGGTCGACGTCGTCCGGCCAGGCGTGCTCGGCGGCGCCGTCGGTGAAGACCGAGGTGAGCGAGACCTGCCAGCCGCGCTCGTTGGCCGCGATGGCCTCGGCGAGTTCCGGGTCGCGCAACGCGGCCAGGTCGATCTCGCGCAGTACCACGTGCAGGTCGGGATGCTCGGCGATCATCCGGCCGAGCGTGGCCAAGTGTGCGTGCAGCTTCTCCCGTGACGTACCCATCGTGGGTGTCGCGTTCCAGAACTGCCGGGTCGCGTGGTCGACGACCGCGCTGACCAGATCCCGTTTGGTGGGGAAGTGGTGGTGGATCGTGGAGTGGTCGATGCCGACCGCGTTCGCCACCTCGCGCAGCCGCAGCCCGCCGAGGCCCTTGGCCGCGATCTGCTCGTATGCCGCGATCACCAGCGCTGCCTTGCGCTCCGCCCCGCGGGGACGCTCGTCGGCCACCGTCGCCTCCTCTCCACCAACCACTTGGTGGATTTGACCCGACACAGAGTCACGATGTCAACCGGCCGCGCACATACGCGCGTTGAGCAGCGCACGGGCGGCGTCGACGTTGGAGTTGCCCTGACCCTCAGGGCGGCGGCACAAGTGCCCTCACTGCCCCAGCTGCGGGGGAGCCGGCTTCAGTAGCCACGGCACGATGTGGCCGAAGTCCCCGGCGCACGGCCGGGACCTCATTGAGCGGCTATCTCCGCGTGACGCCGTTGCCGGCCTGTCCGTAAGGCCGTCAGGAGCTGGTCACGGGGCCGACGGGTTGCACGGTCAGCCCCGCCCCGCCTACTCCTCTCCGCCGTCGTTGACATCGTCGAGGTTCAGGCGTCGATCTGGAACGCGGCGGCCACGGGCTCAGTTGGGTCATGAACATCGCAAGCTGCATGGCCGTTGCTCCATTGGCTCCGTAGGTACGGGAGTCCGTCGATCAGATCCAGCCCGATCTGATCATCCCCACCGGCAAGCGCAAGGGACAGAACCCCTCCGTCGCCAGCGTCTACCGGGCGCTCGCCGAGTGCGCCGAGCGCGAGGCATACTCCAAAGCCGTCGAGCAGGCACACACCGACTTCGTCGGGCTCCAGGCCGACGAGATCCTCAGCCCTCGCATGGCGACGGCTGAGCCCGCTCGCTGACGCGGTACTGCGTCAGCGGCTACCGCTAATTCCCGTTCCAATACTCCCGAGGGCCCGTACAGGGTGCCGACGGCGATCCTGAGCCGTCCATCGGTGGCGCGCTCGGTGGCCTTGATGATCCCGTACCCGTGCAACGGCCCGTCCATAAGTGCGGCGAGGATGAAGTACTGCGGCTCGGTCAGGGTCGGTTGGCGTTTCTCCATGGCCGGAAGCATGTATCGGCACGCGAAGTATGCGGCTCGGAGGGCGCCGGGCCGTCATCCACGGCTTCTCGGAGCTCGGAGCTCGGGTCTCGCGGGTCGAGCGCCGGGAGTGGCTGGTTCACTCGTTCGTGGGTACGGGGGACGGGCTGCGGCCCGAAGCTCGAGTTTCGGGATTCGGGTGCCGGGAGTCGAGCTCCGGGAGTCGAGCGCTTTCATTAACCGGTGGGGAAAACAGGGTGGGTGGGAAAACCTCCCCGCCCTACCTACCCCGTCACGGCCAGCAAGTGTGACTATTTGTGACCGACTTGCGGCGTGCTGTCGCGACTGCTTACGTTGCCCCAACGAAACGACCCCGACGCGGTGTTAGCGCACCGGGCCGGGGTCTCACCTCAAGATCGAAAAAGGCGATCCTGTGGCTACCGAGAACCTTAGCCCTGCCCTGCGTACGCCCGCATCCTCGCGCCCGTACGCGAAAGCCAAGCCCGGTTACGGGAAAAGATGCGCACCGGACCAGCGCCTGCCCCGTAGCGACGACTTCGCGTTGCTGCCGGAGCGGGAGCGGTATATCGCCGGGTACGTGGACCGTCTGCCCGACGGCGCGGCCATGGACATCAAGTCGCTGGCCAAGAACCTTCCCCTGTACGGGCAGATGGCCGTCGCCAGTGCGCTGAAGGCGTTGGGAGTGGCCGGTCACCTCCGCCACGTCCGGTGCCTGGCGGGCGAAGGCGACCAAGTCCGCTGGGTCACACGTACCTTCTGGTCTCGCACCGCCCACGACAACGAGTGGTGGGACGCCTTCCTCACCGTCGAGGACAGCGGCTCCGCACCGGATTCGGTTGCCATCGCGTCGTCGCCCGAGGCGGAGACCCCGGCCCCGTCCCTGGCCCCGTCCCCGGTCCCGCGCGAAACGGCCTCCGCCCTCGCCGTACCGCAGCAGCGAACCCCGGAATCAGTGCAGGAGCAGCGCTCACCCGCGTATCTTGCCCTGGCCCAACTCGGCCGCGACGAGCCGCGCCTGGCTCTCTCCGCCGCCGACTGCGCCGTGCTCGAAGAGCTGGCCGGTGCATGGCTCGCACGTGGCGTGAACACCGACTACCTCACCCACGCCCTCACCTCCGGCCTCCCCGACCGGGTCGACTCACCCGTCGGATTCGTCAGGCGCCGGCTCCTCGACAAGATCCCGCCCAGCCTGCCCGCCGCCCCGGCCACGTCCGCACCCGGCACCCCCGTCCGCCGCCTTATGGTGGAATGCACCGAATGCGGCGCACCCGGCCGACCCGAAGCGCTCCCCGACGGCCTCTGCCTGCCCTGCCGCACACCGGCCCCGGATGCCGCCTCGGACACCGCCCTGGGCACGGCCCTTGGCGAACCGCCCGCCGGGCGCGACATCCGCGCACTCGTCGGCAACCTCCGCGACCTGCTCAGGGCGGACTGACGGTCCCTGATCCGGAGGCGGGATGGTCGGCCCAGGGGCACCCCCCTGTGTTTGAACGTGACGGTCGACCCTTGATGTGTCACGTTTTCGCGAGGGGGTGGGGCTGTCAGCCCTGGGGAAGGCCCACCTTGACGGCGCGTACGAGAGCTGCCCAGGCGGTGGGGGTGGTGCGGAGTATCGCTCCGGTCGGGTCGCCGCTCTCGGTCAGTTCTATTGCTCCGGTCCGGGCCGCGGCTACGTGCACGCAGGCTTCGCCCTGCGCGCAGTAGGACGACCTCTGCCAGGTGTGTGCGGACATGGTGGTTCCCTTCACAGCCTCTGGGCGAGCTTGTGGATGAGTTCTCGTGACCGTTCGATGTCCAGGGCTGCGTCGTCGAGTCGTTCGAGCAGCAGGCGGTACTGGGCCAACTGGGCCTCCGCGTCGATGAACACGGGCCCGTGCGACTGGTCGAGCTGCGCCGTATCGAGTGCGGGAACCGGTCCGCGTACGTAGTACACGGACTGCCCCGAGCCCGGATAGCAGGTGGCATCGAAGGGGATCACGCGGATGGTCGTGTGGGGCAGCTCGCTCATTTCGAGCAGGTTTTGGAGCTGTCCCCGGGCGATGGTCGGACCGCCGAACATCATGCGTAGAGCAGCCTCGTGAATGACGGCCCTATAGGGGGCGGGGTTCGTACGGTAGAGCACTTCCTGCCGTTTGATGCGGTAGGAGACGCGGTGCTCGATCTCCGGTGGAGGCAGCTCGGGAACGGCCTGCCGGTAGATCTCCCGGGCGTGATCCACGGTCTGGAGCAGGCCGGGGATGTGGATGCTGTGCGCCGCGTGCAGGCCGGTGCCATGGTGCTCGATCTCGGCCAGGTCGAGCAGCTTCGATGGCAGGATCTCCCGGTACTCCTCCCACCAGCCGCGCTTGCGGTCACTTGTCATGGCGACCAGCGCGTCGATCAGCGATTTGTCGGTGCAGGAGTACGTGTGGGCCGCGACCCGTACGCGGTCGGCGCTCACACCGAAGCGCGCCACCTCTATGTTGCTGAGCTGCCCCGAGCTCGTACCCAGGAGGTCGGCTGCCTGAGTGGTGGTCATCCCGGCACGTTCCCGCAGCTTGCGCAGCTCGGCACCGAGCCGTGCACGACGTGCGGTAGAGGGTGCCCTGACTGCCATGTCGAACTCTCCCCTGAAAACCGCTGAGTTGGACTGTCACTCACACGAGTGGTTCAGCTCAAGGATTCCGGTCAATCGCTGCAAGTAATCCTTGCAGCAGTCTAATCTCTGACTCAGGCCACCCGCCCGGAAGTACCCCGCTCGACGGAGCGGCCTCGTCACCGGGCAACCCGAAGCGCATCTTCCAACCTCCCTCCGTGAACGGAGACTTCCATGGTCAGTGCCACGGTATCGCCGCCCTGGACGTACACCCTCCAACTTCCGCAGGATCCCCGCGCACCCGGCGTGGCCCGTACGACGCTTCGCACCATCCTGCGCGTGCACGGCATGCGTGAACTCACCGAGATCGCCGAGCTGTTGGCGAGCGAACTGGTCACCAACGCGTACCTGCACTCCTCGGGCGCGTACTCCCTGCGCCTGCGCGATGCCGGACGCAGCCGGGTCCGGCTGAGCGTCTGGGACACCAATCCGCACATCCCCGCCCCGTTCCGGTGGAGTGCCGAGGCCCCGGCGGAGCTGGCGGAGCGGGGGCGTGGGCTGTACCTCGTCACCCTCTACGCGGAGAGCTGGGGCGCGTACCCCATGCGCGGAGGGCTGCCGGGGCAGGGCGGGAAGCTGCTCTGGGTGGAGTGCGCGGCAAAGGGGGAGGGATAGGTCGGCCGGGACCGGGTGGCCGGGTGTACGTGATCTGGGCCCGGCGATAGACCGCTGCTTCAGCGATCGACCACCCAGCACGTGTCCGCAGAGCCAAGATCCCGTGCCGACGATGTGCTCGACCATCCTGAATGCCTCGCCGAGCGGCGCGGTGCCCTCGTCCGCATGCCTATGGGAGAGAACACGACGATCTCGTGGTTCCCGCTGCCCGCGGGTACTCAGTTGCTCGCGATGCCGAGCGCCGTACGGATCTCGCTTGTCAGCCGCGTGTCCAGGCCGGACACGGTCATCCGGTTCTTGACCAGAGCGAAGGAGAACCGATGCGCTGGGTCGGCGAAGGCCGTGCTGCCGCCCGACCCGCTGTGGCCGAAGCCGCCCGCCGGGCGCACCGGCTTCGCTCCGCTGTCCCCGATCACGAAGCCGCCGCCCATCGTGCAGGTGGTGCCCATTATCCTGTCCACCCCGCTCGCCCACCCCGTGGTCGCCTCCTTCAAGGTCGCCGCCGACAGCAGCCGTACACCCTCCAGCTCACCGCCGCAGGCCAGCACCGCGTACAGACGGGCGGCCCCGCGCGCGGTCATGATCCCGTTGGCCGGCAGTGCCGTACGCCGGAAATCGTCGCGGTTGCCCAACTCCGCCACCGGCAGTACGGCGTGGGGAACGCAGTCGAAGAACGGCGCCCCGGGTGGCATCCGCTCCAGCCGAGCCGCCCAGCCGCCGTCGTAACAGGTGGCCACCCGCGACGCCAGGTGCTCAGGGACGTGGAAGAGCAGCTCGTCACCGATCCCGAGCGGACCGGCCAGCTCTTCGCGCAGCAACTGGTCGCAGGTCCGGCCGGTAGCGCGGCGCAGGATCTCGGCCAGCAGCACCCCGTAGGTCCAGGCGTGGTAACCGAACGCGCTACCGGGTTCCCACCGCGGCCGCTGCCCGGCGATCCAGTCGGCCATGGTCGGCAGGTCGAACAGCCGCTCCGGGGTCACGTCCGCCGGCAGCCGGGGCAACCCGGCCATATGACCGAGCACCTGCCCCAGGGTGATCCGCTCCTTCCCCGCCGTGCCGAACCGCGGCCAGTACCGCGCCACCGGCGCGTCGTACGCCAGCACCCCCTGGTCCACCAGTACCGCGACCAGGGCCGCTGCCACGCCCTTGCCGGTCGACCAGGCCGGCACCAAGGTGTCCGGCCCCATCGGCCGCCCCTCGGCGACGTCGGCCGCTCCCGCCCACGCGTCGACCACCAACTCGCCGTCGCACCAGGCTGCCACCTGCACCCCGGCCTCCACGCCCGATCCCGTCAGCTCCGCCAGGACTTCCTCGACGCGCCGCTGCGCCGGGTTGTCCAGCACCGTGCTGGTGTGCACAGGCTCTCCCCCCTCCGACCCGGGGGACCGCGATCACGGTCGCCCGCCGACTTCAACGCGGTTCCGACCAGAACCGTTCCGGCGGTCGCCGGCTTCGCGCTGGGAGCCGCGGTCAGCCCCGTCATGGTCCTGCCTTCGCGATCCGCCCCGCGTAGTCCGTAGTCCGCAGACCGAATCGGCTGGCATCAACAGCTTGGCGGGACCGCATCGCATCAGCGATCACAAATCGAACGACGGGTACTCCGTCCCACCGGGTGCAGGCCACGCCGTAGACGGTGTCGGGGTGCGCGGCAGCTGGTCTTCCTGCCGACCGACGGATCCTGGCTGAACTGGATCGAGGCCGAGTTCGGGGCTCTGCGCTACTTCGCCCTCGACCATCGCAGCCACGCCGAGCAGAACGCGGCCCTCGCCGCCTACGTCCGCCGGCGCAATGCCCGCGCCGAACCGAAGACGACCTCCGCGCCCGACTCACCGATCCGTTCACGGACCGAGTACCCGACCAAGGCTGCAGGACGAGCCACTGGCTCTGCCTGGAACAGGGAGCGTGCGCCCGCTTGTGAGTGGCTGCCTCGGGAGCTGTCGTCACTCTTTCAGGGGCTACATCCCTCATATGGGGATTTCTACCTTGGTAGCGGCACATCGCATCGGCCTATGTCCAGGAGGAACCATGCCGACCATGCGTACCGGCTTCACTGCCATCGCAGCAGCCACATTGCTTGTGGGCGCTACTACCGCGGTAGCTGCGCAGAGCGACGTCAGCACGGCTTCGCCCGCATCATCAGCGGCCACAGGAATCGAGCATCTGCAGACCCAAGTCGACCTGCCGGCCGGCGCCTGGACCAACACTCCCCTGGAGGTCACCCTCCCGAGGTCCGGCACCTACGAACTCGACGCAGACGTCCGCGGGCGTCTCGCAGGCAATCCCCCGATCAACACGTACATCACCGCACGGCTGTGGAACGTCACGTCCGGCACCGCCGTGCCGACGAGCGAGCGACTCGTCTACCAGATCATCGACGGCAACGCGGGTGATGCCCAGGCGGGCGGCAACCAGACCGCGCCGATCAGCGAGCTGATCAGAGTGAAGAAGCCGACGACGATCCGACTGCAGGCCCAGCGGATCGACGCCGTCGGGACGGCAACCGTCGGTCAGGTCTTCTCCGACGTCCACGGCTACACCTCCCTCCGCTACGAGCGGGTCGGCTCCTGACGGAGTCGTTCCTTACAGAGAAGTGCGCGGTCCCTGCTCCGGACAGTCCGGGGCGGGGACCGTGCACTTTTTCAGGTCCTGGAGACAGTCTGATGACCACCGGGCAGCAGGTTGATTACCCGGCCAACGATGCGAGCCGAGCCACTGGAAGCAGACGGCATGGGGGTGGCCACCCAGTCGGCTGGATCCGTGCCGAGGGAGTCGGCGCCGCCCGGTGGCAGCTCGTTCGGGTGAACCGCGCGGCCTGGTAAGCCGGTTGGCCAATGCCGTAAGGCCGTGAACGGCGCATGGGCACGGCGTGTCGCTCGCCCGGAATTTGGCACAGTGCCGCTCCACGATCAAGGACGGAACGGGGTGACCGGAGTGGCAGTGGTGGGACAGCCGGGGGGCCGGCAGCGGCTGAGTGATCTGGTGGGGGAGGGCGGCGGTGACGGGGACGTACTGAAGCACAGCGACGGGGCCTGGCTACGGGCCGCCAGCGGCGCGGAAGGGATGCGCACGCACCTCACCCCGGTGAAGTCGGAACTGGAGGCCGCGCACGAGGGCCTGCTCGCGGGGACCGCCGGCCTGACCGCGCTGGCGGAGCTGGGAGCCGTAAGGGAGTCGTGGGAGCGGCGGTTCGAGGCCGCGCGGGGGGAGTGTGGGGCCCTGGCCGGGAAGCTGCGGGCTGTCGTCCGGGACCAGGGCGAGACGGACGAGACCGTGAAGGCGTCGTTCGCACAGGTGGCGGGTAGGGCGCGATGACTCTCACCTGGGCGCAGTTACGGGACCTGAAGTGCGGCGAACTGGAAGGCGCGGCCGACGGCTGGGGAAAGGCGAGCAACCGTGCCGACGCGGGCCGGGACCGGATCGAGACGCAACTGCTGAACGGCTTGCGCGGTACGCAGCGGGGCGCGGCGGCGAGTGCGGCGGTGAGGCGGCTGCAGCAGATGAGCCGCAACTTGCAGTACCTCTACACGGAGTGCGGTCTGCTCCGTACGACGTTGAACAGCCTGGCCCACGAACTGCGCGTCCAGCAACGGGCGTTGCGGGAGGCGTTGGAAGACGCGGAGTCACTGAGGTTCACCGTGCACGGGGACGGTTCGGTGACGTACCCGGCGGCGGGCGAGGGCCTGATCGACGGCAAGCCGCTGCCGGGCGGGACGGCGTCGGTGGGGGCGATGCCGGGCCTCCTGCCGCCCTCGGGCCTGGTCGCGCCCAACCCGAACGTGGCAAAGGCGCAGGACATCGCGGACCGGGTCGCCAAGGCGGTGCGGACGGCGGCCGAGATCGACTGGCGGTACGCCCGGACCCTGCGCAAGTTGAAGGCCGAGGAGGGCCTGAAGGTCCCCGACGCCACATGGGCCGACGCGGCGGGCGACGCGGCCGCGGTACGGGAGGCGGCCCGCGGCTACCTGAAAGACGACATCCCCCGCGACGCGTCCCCGGCCGAGCGGAAGGCATGGTGGGCCGGCCTGACGGACGAACAGCGCGAGGAGTACCTCGCGGTGTACCCGGACCAGATCGGCAACTTGGACGGCATTCCGGCCCTGGTGAGGGACGCGGCGAACCGGGACAACCTGCAGCTGCTGATGGGGAAGCTGGAGGGGCGGGACGACGCGAAGTCGGAGACGCAGCTGGCGGGGTTGCGGGAGATCGACCGGCAGTTGCGGGGTGCCCCTGAGCCCGGGGCACCGCCTATGTACTTGTTAGGGATCAGCGATGAGGGTCTCGGGCGGGCAATCGTCTCGTTCGGAGACCCTGACTCTTCGCGCAACGTGTCGGCATACGTTCCAGGGCTTGGCACGTCGCTGGACGAGAGTTTCGCGCGTAACGATATCGAGCGAGCTCGAAGTACAGCCATTGGGGCGAGAGGGATGGATCCCTCAAGTGCGTCGATCGTATGGCTCGGCTACGATCCGCCTCAGCTTCCTGCAGAAAATATCCAAGAGAACTTGGCTGTGATGAGTGATCGAGATGCCCGAATCGGGGCGCCGGCTTACAACCAATTCATGGATGGCCTGAGCGTCACGAATGGCAACTCTGATCCTCACATGACGGCGATTGGGCACTCCTATGGTTCTTTGACCGTAGGTGTCGCTGCTCAGAGCGCGGGTGGCATTCCGGGTGTGGATGACATCGTTTTGCTGGGTAGTCCTGGGACGGGGGCTGAGACCGCCGAGGACCTGAACGTGGGGAAGGGGCACGTGTACGTGGGCGCTGCGGAAAATGATCCCGTCACGAAGCTGCCGAACCATATCGAGGCGCTGGTGGCGGTTGAGGGATTCAAAACAGGGTTCAGTGGCCAGAGTCGTCCGGAGACCGGCGTGGCCGCTGGGGTGGTTGGCGCTGGCATGGGATATCTGCTCGGAGATGCGGGCACCCGCGAGAGTCAGATCTACTACGGGACTGATCCCGCCCATGCAGAATTCGGTGCCCAGCGCTTCAGGGTTGACGACGGGCCACGCCCTCTCATCGATGGTGGCCCCGTGGATGCGCACTCCAACTATTTCAATCCTGAAAAAGATGAAAAATCGGCTCGCAATGTTGCCAAAGTTGTTTCTGGGCATGGGGGAAGAATTTCGACCCAGGAGTATCGATGAAGTGGCTCCGGTGCGTTTTGGCGGTGGTTCTGATTACCGGAGTTCTCGGCTGTGGAGTTGATCGGCATGCGAATGGAAGGAGTGCAGTGAGTAGAGAGAGTCTGCAGGCTGCCGCAGAGAAGGCGGACGCAATCGTCTTCAGTACGCTTTCAGCGGTTCAGCCGACGTTGGAGTGGGTGCACGACGCGTCGTCGGAGAGCGGGTGTGATTCGTATACTATCGACGGTCGCGAGACTGGGGCGGTAACACGTCGTGCTGCGGTGATGACCATTGTTTCGGAGGGCAGGCGGGGGAGCTTGCTCGGCGTTGTCGAGCGATCGTGGAAGAAGAGTGGATACGCCATTACCAGCGTGGATCGCGACAGAACCATGCCCGCGATCTATGCGCGAAGTCCTGAGGGATTTCAAATGAGCCTGTCCGTAGGGTACAAGGGGCGATTTCATGTCAGCGTGACCACTCCCTGCTTCATCATGTCGGAGGTTGGTCCCCCGCAGACCCAGGCCAACGGTCAGCCGTTCGATGGGGAGCTCGTGCCCGCCCCCAACGTCCACTCCGACTTCTGGTCCGCCGGAGCGGTCTGACGCCCCGTTGCTGTCCCCAATGACCCGTAACGGGATGGTCGGTGGGGGGAACGGGAGGCTGGGGCAGGCGCCCGGACATTGAGTCTTGCATTGGGCCCTGGGGCCCATGCCGCGCCCGGTGTTGGTGTGGTCGCATACAGAGACCGGTTGAACTGTCACAGCGCCCACTCACCAAGCTGGGAGACCCGTCGTGTCTGGCATACGAGAATTAGCGATTCCAGGTGGCGCTGACATGAGTGCCGCCGAGGCCCGTTCGGGCAGGCGGTCGTTGTCGCGTCCTCTGCAGGCGGTGCTGATTCTCGTCCGGCTGCTCTTCGTCGTCACCGTCGTCGGTGTGCTCGACGCGCTCGTCGTGGCCTCGTCCGTCGACGGGGTGGACGGACGGCTGTTGGGCATGCTGCTGTACGCGGCGCTGCCGGGTGTCACCGGGTTCGTGCTGTCGCTGTACGTACGGACCGGCGGCGTCTGGATCTGGCGCGGGCTCCTTGCCGTACACGCCTGGCTCACCGTCGGCGCCCTGGCGACGCTGGGCGAGGGCACCGGCGGGCAGGGGGTGGCGCAGCTGGTGATGCCGGTCGCCGTCGTCGTGCTGCTGTTCCGGTCCGGCTCCCGTGAATGGTTCCGGCTCAGCCCGGAACAGCGCGTCGAGCACCGGCCGTTCAGCATCGCGCGGATGATCAGGTGGCGTCGGGACGCCGGTCAGACGGCGATGGAGTACCTGGGCATGATCCTCGTGGTCGTGGCCCTCATCGGCGGGCTCGTGGCGACGGGGATCGGCGGGCAGCTGACTGGGGAGATCCGGAACGCCATCTGCCAATTGACCGGTAGTGCCTGCCCGGCACCCGACGTCGAGGTGGTCGCCGGTAAGGGCGCGGATGCCGGTGGTGGCGCCGGCTCCGAGGGCTCCACCGTGACCGGCGGCACGGGCTCCGGCGGATCGGAGACGTCCGGCGGCGGTACGGACTCGGGCGGCTCGACGGCTTCCGGAGGATCCGACGCTTCCGGAGGCTCCACCACATCCGGAGGGTCCGACGCGTCCGGTGGTTCCGGAGCATCCGGCGGCACCGGCTCCGGCTCCGGCTCCGGTTCCGGCGGCTCCGGCGGAACAGACTCCTCCGGCGGCACCGGCTCCTCCGGCGGATCCGGCGGCGCAGACACCTCCGGCGGATCCGGCGGCTCGACCGGCGGTGATTCTTCTACACAGGTCGACGCGGGTAGACAAGAGCCGGATCCGAGCTCCTCCCGCCCCTCGGACGGCGACTTCATCTCCGGCGTCATCGGTGACGACGGCCTGTGGGGCGACGTCAGCGGCGCCGTCGACACCGTCATCCACCCCGTGGACAGCGCCAAGGGCATCGTCGACCAGTACTCCCAGGCCGCACACGGTGCCGGTGACAAGTGGAGCAAGGGCGACCACGTGGGCGCCGCCTGGGACATGACCAAGGCGTCCGGCGGGGGCGGTGGCGCGGTCGCCGGACTGCCCGGCTCCGGTTCGCGCGTCGAGGCGGCGGTACGGGACAAGGAACGCGAGTACCTCAACGACCGCATCCCGCGCAATGCCACCGCGGCCCAACGCAAGGACTGGTGGAACGGGCTGACGCAGCAGCAGCGCGATCAGTACCTCGACCTGTCCCCGGACCAGATCGGCAGTCTGGACGGTATCCCGGTGGCGGACAGGGACGCGGCCAACCGGAAGAACCTCCCGGACCTGATCTCGAAGCTGGAGGGGAAGACCGACTCCAAGTCGAAGGAACAGCTGGCGGGGTTGCGGGAGATCGACCGGCAGCTGAAGGAGGGGAGCCAGCCGCCGATGTACCTGATCGGCATCAGCGACGAGGGCAACGGCCGGGCCATCGTCTCCTACGGGAACCCCGACACCTCCAAGAACGTGTCGGCGTACGTGCCGGGGCTGAATACCTCCCTGGACGAGGAGTTCGCGAAGAACGACCTCAAGCGGGCCCGTGACACGGCGATCGGCGCCCAGGGGTACGACTCGTCCACCGCGTCGATCGTCTGGCTCGGATACGACGCACCGCAGACACCGGACGGGCTGCACAGCCTGGCCGTCGCGGGCACCGGCCGGGCGGAGAAGGGCGGCGTGGCCTACAGCGACTTCATGGGCGGTATCGCGGCCACCAACCAGAACGCGGACCCGCACATCACGGCCATCGGGCACTCCTACGGTTCACGTACCGTGGGCGCCGCGACGCAGCGCGACGGCGGTATTCCGGGGGTGGACGACATCATCCTGGTCGGCAGTCCGGGGGTGGGGGTGGACCGCGCCGTGGACCTCGGTGTCGGCAGCGGACATGTCTTCGTCGGTGCCGCGGCCAACGACCCGGTGACCAAGCTCCCGTCCAAGACACAGGCCGCCGTGGGCGTGATAGGGATGATTCTGGGAGGTCCCGCCGGCGCGTACCTCGCCGGAGACCTGGCCGACCCGGGCGACGACGACCTCTGGTTCGGCAAGGACCCGGCGAGCAAGGCCTTCGGAGCCAAGCGGTTCCCGGTGGCCCCCGGCCAGCCCCTGATCAGCACGAGTGGTGTGAGCTTCGACGCGCACTCCAACTACTTCGATCCGGTACGAGACGCTATGTCGGCGGACAGCATCGCTCTGATCGTGTCGGGACACTCCGACAGCCTCAAGATGGAGGAACAGCGATGAAGCGAAGGTTCCAGATCGTTGCGGTGGCCCTGGCTTTCGGCTTCGCACTGGCCGGCTGCGGCAACGACACCGGACAATCGAACGGCAGTGAGAGCGCCGGGAGCACCAAGAGCACCAAGAGCACCAAGGAGCGCGGTATGAACATGCAGGAGGCCGCCGAACGGTCCGACGGCATGCTCGACGCCGTACTGAAGGAGATCAACCCCGAGGTCCAGTGGGCGCACGGTCCGACCACGACGGGCAGCTGCGACGTGACGCGCAGGCGCACCGTGATGACCATCGTGTCGGCGGAGCGTCGGCAGAACTTCCTGGACCAGGTCGAGAAGTTCTGGCGCGAGAGCGACTACCGCATCAAGGCGAAGAACAACGACAAGGAGTTTCCGGCGGTCTACGCGCAGACGAAGGCCGGCTTCGGTATCAGCGTGAGCTTCCGCGGCAAGGGCCAGGCGTACTTCGAAGCGGACAGCCCCTGCGTGAAGGAGTCCAAGGTCGCCGCCCCCGCCTCCAAGCCGAACGGTCCGGCGTACGAGGGGGTCTACCCCCTCCCGCGTCCCAACGTCCACTCCGACTACTGGTCCACCGGGGCATCGTGAGGGACGGTCAGCGCACGGAACTCGCCGGTCGGCGCACAGAACTGGCCGGTCCGCGACCCCGGTGACCCCGTTGATTCGTACACACCCGCGAAAGCGCCCATGAACCCGGCCCCGATGGGGGATGGTTGAGGGGTGCGTAAATTCTGGGTGATCGGTGGCATCGGCGTCGGCATGGCCATGTGCTTCGTGGCTCTGCTCGTCGTCGGTACGTACTCCGCCGCTGCCGGACTCGTCAGTTCCGGCAGGAGCGGGGCCGTCGGGCTGGCGAAGGGGGCCGTGCCCGCGAAGTACCGGCCCCTGGTGGAGGAGTGGGGCAACCTCTGCCCCGCCATCAACCCGGCCCTCCTGGCCGCCCAGCTGTACCAGGAGAGCGGGTGGAACCCCCGCGCCGAGAGTCCCGCCGCGGCTCAGGGCATCGCGCAGTTCATCCCGGGCACCTGGGCCGGACACGGGATCGACGGGGACAAGGACGGGGACCGGGACGTATGGGACCCGGCCGACGCGATTCCGTCCGCCGCCTCGTACGACTGCGAACTGGCCGGGTACGTGAAGAAGGTGCCGGGGGATCAGACGGACAACATGCTGGCCGCGTACAACGCCGGTGCGTACCGGGTGATCCGGGCGGGCGGGGTGCCGGACATCGCGGAGACGCAGAACTACGTCACCATCATCCGGTCCCTGGAGAAGAGCTTCGCCCGGCCCGTCGGACGGGTGCAGCCCTCGCAGCAGGCGGCCGGGGCGATCTACTTCGCGCAGAAGAAGCTCGGTACGAAGTACCTGTGGGGCGGCAACGGCACGGCCGAGCAGGGCGGACGGTTCGACTGTTCGGGGCTGACCCAGGCCGCGTACCGCACCGTGGACATCGAACTGCCCCGGGTGGCGAACGACCAGTACAACGCCGGGCCGCACCCCTCGCGCGACGAACTGCTCCCCGGCGACCTGGTGTTCTTTTCGGACGATCTGAACGACTCGCGGGCCATCCACCACGTGGGGCTGTACGTCGGGGGCGGGTACATGATCAACGCGCCGTACACCGGGGCCGTGATCCGGTTCGACAAGATCGACACACCCGACTATTTCGGCGCGACACGGGTGACCAAGGACGGGGCCGCGGCTCTTCCGACCACCCGTCCAGCGGCATGACGCAGGGACGGCGGTGGCCGGAACTCTCCGTGAAGCCTGGGCCCTGAGCTGCGACGATGAGTCACTCTTCGATAACGTCATGGTGATCATTCGGTGGAGAGTGGAACGCATGCACGGAGCACGTCGTTCCCTGGGTGGACGGGATCGACCGGGACAGCGGTGCTCCGACCACGCGGCGCCGACCGGGGAAGCCCTCACGGGCGGAGCACCCACGCAGTAGGGATCCACGCAGTACAGATCCACGCAGTGATCGAACCGACACGGGGGTTCGTCAAAGCGGTGCACATGGGCGTGCCCCGCGGTAGCAGACAAGGCAAGGGGCCGCAGCAGATGGCTGGACTCGCACTGGATGGGTCGAACCCCGATGTCAGCCTGCTCTACGACATCAACGGGCTCGCGAAGTCCGCTCCCACCTGGTTCGACCGGGTCATGGAGTTCGTCGGTGAGTACGGAATCATGCTCGGCATGGTCCTGGTGGTCCTGTGGTGCTGGTGGAGCGTGCGCCGGCGCGGCACGGCCGACGATGCGGTGACGGCGGTCTCCGGGATCGTCTGGGCACCGCTCGCCGCCGGGATCGCGCTGCTCATCAACATCCCGATCCGTGGCTTCGTGGAGCGACCGCGCCCGTTCAGGGACCACCAGGGGCTGGACGTCCTGGTGGCGGGGAAGAACGACTTCTCCTTCGTGAGCGACCACGCCACGATGGCGATGGCCCTGGCCGTCGGGCTCTTCGTGGCCAACCGGAAGTTCGGCATCGCGGCGATCGCCCTCGCCCTGCTGGAAGGGTTCTGCCGGATCTACATGGGCGTCCATTACCCGACCGACGTCGTCGGCGGATTCGCGCTCGGCACCGCGGCCGCCCTGCTGCTCGCCCCGCTGGCGATGATGCTGCTGACCCCGTTGACGGCGGCCGTCTCCCGTTCGGACCGGCTCGGGTGGCTCGTACGGTCGCGTCGGCCGGCGCCGTCGGCAGCGTCCGACGGACGGACCGGAGCCGTCGGGATTCCGGAACCGCGGCCGGGCACGGGCGGCGGGGACGGCGAGAAGGACCTGGCCGCGTAGGAAGCGTTCGGGAGACGTGCGGGCAGGGAAGGCCCTCTGCGGCGCGGTGGCGTCAGAGTGCTTGCGGGAAGGCGAAGAGGCGCCCGGGGTCGTACTGCTTCTTCAGGCGGGTGAGCCGGTCGGCCGCTGGGCCGTAGTAGGCCCGGCGCCAGTCGGTCAGCGTCGGGTCCGTGTAGTTCTGGTACGCCGCTCCGGACGCGTACCGGCGCATCGCCGCATGGGTGACTTTCAGCCAGTCCTGTTGGGCGCTGCCCGCCGTGCCCGGGCGCCAGGAACCGATGTACTGGGCGAGTACGCGTGAGCGGCGGTGGACGAAGGCCGTCGCCTCCGGAGAGACGCGGTTGATCGCCCCGCCGAGTGCGGTGAGCGCGACGGAACCACCACCTCCGCTCCGGGTCACGGGAATCCGGGTGAACGCCTCGGCCCGGTCGAGCAGGGCCTGCACGCCCGCCGGGGACAGGGAGCGGTCGTAGAAGTCGGAAGCGGCGGCGTACGTCTCGCGCTGGAGCGTGCCCTGCGGGGTGCGGCCGGGCGTCGTACCCGGCAGATGGCACTGGGCGTCGGTGATGCCCGAGCAGCCCGCGTACACGAGCATCGACTCCTGGTAGCTGCGGCGGCGCAGCGATACGGAGGAGGCCGAAGCGCCGATCCGGTCGGCGAGGCGGTCGACGGCGTTCTGCAGGTCGCCGTACGTACCGAGGCTGAACGCGGCCACCGAGACGGTCGGGTTGCCGCCGCCCGGGCCCGCGTCGAGATGCGCGGAGGACCAGATCTCGTCGGGCTGGGAAGGTCCCCACTCCTGCCAGGCCGTGACGACGGAGCGGGCGCGCGACCAGGGCCAGGACATGTACGCGGTGACGGTCTGCGGGACCGGGCGGGTACGGAACCTCAGCCCGGTGACCACGCCGAAGTTGCCGTTGCCCGCGCCGCGCAGCGCCCAGAAGAGGTCCGGGTGGTGCTTGGCGTCCACGGTGAGGGTCTTGCCGTCGGCCGTGACGACGGTGGCCGCGGTGAGGCTGTCGCAGGTCAGGCCGTACGCGCGGGACGCGACGCCGTGACCGCCGCCGAGGGTGAGGCCGGAGATGCCGACCGTGGGGCAGGAGCCGCCGGGGATCGTCAGGCCGTGCCGGGCGAGGCCCTGGTAGACGTCGATGAGTTTGGCGCCCGCGCCGATCGTGCCGTTCGCCTCGACGCGGGACAGTGACGAGACGTCGACGACGAGGCGTCCGTCGCCGCTGGACCAGCCCGGGTAGGAATGGCCGCCGCTGCGGATGGACACGGGGGTGGCGGTGCGGCGGGCGAAGGCCAGGCACTCGCGGATGTCCGCCTCGTGCCCGACGTAGGCGACGGCGGCGGGTTTCTGGCTGTCGAAGCGGGTGTTGTAGAGCTGACGGGCGGTCGGATAGGCCGCGTCCTGGGGGCGTACGAGGGCGCCGTCGAGGCTCCTGGCCAGGGCGGACCAGTCCGCAGGACCGGACGGCGCGGGCTTCGACGGGACCGATGACGGGGCCGGTGAGGTGGGAGTGGCCTCCGCGGTGCCCGTGGCGCCCATGGCACCTGAGGCGTTGTTGCCGGAGTCGGAACCCGAGCCGGATGGGCCGCTGCAAGCGGTCGCGGTGGCGCCGGTGAGGGCTGCTGCGGCCCCCGCGAGGAGCAGGGTGCGCCGGTCGGGCAGGGGCAGCGGGTTCATCGGACCTCCGGGTCGGGCGCTCATGGGCCGGTCGATGGGGGGACACCGGGAGAAAGCGGATCAGAGGGGCGGAGGAACGGGGTGCCGGGGAGAGAGGTCAGGGCGCGGCGCGGTGTTCCGCGGCGTCCGTGCGGGCCCGGTCCCGGGACCGGCGGGCCGGCCCGGACCAGCCGCAACTGCAGCGGGCGGTGCAGAACGAGCCGCGTTCCACGGTCGTGGGATCGTGCCCGGCGGACGCGGTGGTGGGGGGAGTCTGCGGGGCCTCTTCGGTGTGTTGGACGTACACCCGTCCACGGTACTGGGCACGGCCACCCGGCGGTGTGGTGTACGGGAGCGGCGTGACGGGGGACACGGGCTGTCGTTATGCGGAACGGATGGGGGGCTCGGGCAAGCGGTACGTCGTTGGGGGTTGGCAGGCGATGGTGGTGCAGCAGCACAGGTCCGGAGGCGGGGCGCGCGCTGTCTGCGCCCTTGCCGTGGTGGGCGTGATGGCGGCGACCGCCGGATGTGCGGGCGGCGGTGGCGGCGGCGACCGTGCCATGGCCGACGAGCGGGGCGGGGCCGACTCCCTCGACGCGGTCCACCGTGCTGCCGCGGTGCTGGCGGGTACGGCGACGGTGACCGGTACCGGAACGGCGACGGTGGCCGGGTCCACCCTCGGTGCCGGGGCCGGGGCCGGGGCCGGTGCCGGAGACCGGATCGTCGCCGGAAGCGCCGAGGTGCGTACGTCGATGGAGACCGCGGCGGGCGGGACGCGGGTGACGATCCGGGGCCGGGGGACGTACGACTTCCGGCACCGGACGGGCCGGCTCACGGTCGTGCTGCCCAAGGACGCCGCAGGTGAGGACGAGCACCGCCCCATCATCGAGCTGCTGGCCCCCGGCGCGCTCTACATGATGAACCGCGGTGCCGGAGTGCCGGAGGACAAGTGGGTCAGGGTCGACACGACGACCCTGGAGGACGGCAACCTGGTCACCGGCGGTGTGACCGATCCGATGGCCGCCGCCGAACTGCTGCTGGGGGCGCGGCAGGTGACGTATGTGGAGAGGACCGAGCTCGCCGGGGTGACCGTGCGGCACTACCGGGGTGTTTCGGACATCGGGCGGGCGGCGCGCGAGGCCGCGCCGGAATCGCGCGGGGCACTGGCCGCCGCGGCGAAGGGCTTCCGTACGCACAGGGTGCCGTTCGACGCGTATCTCGACGAACAGGGGCGGCTGCGCAAGGTGCGCCACCGCTTCAGCTTCGCCAACGAGGGGCCGGCGGTGGAGGTGGTGTCGACGACGCTGCTGTACGGGTTCGGGGTGCCGGTCTCCGTACGGCTGCCGGACGACGGCGACATCTACACCGGGAAGATCCGGCAGAGGTAGCAGGACGGCGGACGGCGGACGGCCGGGATGCCAGGACCGGGTGCGGGCACGGGCGGAGCGGCGTAGGCAGGACGGCGGGCGCGAAATGGTCCGTCCGTGCCATGCGCGGCGTGTGGTCCGCTCCCTACGCTAGGAAGCCGGTGACGGCAGTGAGAGGTGAGTGACGCGGTGATGCTCGGCACGCGGACCGTATCCGACCATGTGGCCCTCGCCGAGATCGAGCTCTGCGGTGAGCTGATGATCGCCGCTTCGGCCGCGAACGGGGAACGGCTCAGTGCGGACCGTATCGACGAGGTGCTGAACGTCCGGGTGATCGCGGAACGGACCGGCGTCCCCCGGCGGGCCGACCACCGGGGGTGAGGACGGGGTGGGCGCGGGGCCCCGCATCAGGTGCGGAGCAGGCGCGCGATGGCCTTCGTGGCTTCCTCGACCTTCGCGTCGATCTCCTCGCCGCCCTTGACCGCCGCGTCGGCGACGCAGTGCCGCAGGTGCTCTTCCAGCAGCTGGAGGGCGAAGGACTGGAGCGCCTTCGTGGACGCCGAGACCTGCGTGAGTATGTCGATGCAGTAGACGTCCTCGTCGACCATGCGCTGCAGGCCGCGGATCTGGCCCTCGATCCGGCGCAGCCGCTTGAGGTGCTCGGCCTTCTGGTGGTGATAGCCGTGTATACCCCGGTCGTGGTCGGTGACGACCGGTTCCGCGGCCGATTCCGTCGCCGCGGTGGCGGCGGTGGTCCCGGCGGCCTCGGTGGTGGTCATTTGTGCCTCCTGTTTTCCCTTTACCCTGCCGTTTACATACCCCTGGTGGGTATATCCTAACTAATTCTGCCGAAACGTGACCGGGGGCCCGTGCTGATCACCGTGCCCGATGCGCGACACTGAAGAACGCCGGTTAGCCGTGGCCGGATGATGCACCTAGCATCAGCCTGACCGAATCCAAAGCACCCCGAGGACCCCACGTGCGCTTTCGTCTGACCCCCAGGGAGACGAGCTTCTACGACATGTTCTCCGCATCCGCGGACAACATTGTCACGGGCTCGAAACTCCTGATGGAACTGCTCGGGGCGGATTCTGCCTCCCGAGTCGAGATCGCGGAGCGCATGCGGGCAGCGGAGCACGCGGGGGACGATGCCACCCACGCGATCTTCCACCAGCTGAACTCCTCTTTCATTACGCCCTTCGACCGCGAGGACATTTACAACCTCGCTTCTTCGCTCGACGACATCATGGACTTCATGGAGGAGGCCGTCGACCTGGTCGTGCTGTATCAGGTCGAGGAACTCCCCAAGGGCGTCGCGCAGCAGGTCGAGGTGCTGGCCCGGGCGGCCGAGCTGACCGCCGAGGCGATGCCGGGTCTGCGCACGATGGACAACCTCACCGAGTACTGGATCGAGGTCAACCGTCTGGAGAACCAGGCCGACCAGATCCACCGCAAACTGCTCGCCCACCTCTTCAACGGCAAGTACGACGCCATAGAGGTGCTGAAACTCAAGCAGATCGTGGACGTACTGGAAGAGGCGGCCGACGCTTTCGAGCACGTCGCCAACACGGTGGAGACCATCGCGGTCAAGGAGTCCTGAACCACGTGGACACCTTTGCGCTGATCGTGACCATCGGTGTCGCGCTCGGCTTCACCTATACGAACGGCTTCCACGACTCGGCGAATGCCATCGCCACGTCCGTCTCCACCCGTGCGCTCACACCGCGTGCGGCGCTGGCGATGGCCGCGGTGATGAACCTGGCCGGTGCGTTCCTCGGCAGCGGTGTCGCCAAGACCGTGAGCGAGGGTCTGATCGCGACCCCCGAGGGCCACAAGGGGATGGGAATCCTCTTCGCCGCGCTCGTCGGCGCGATCATCTGGAACCTTGTCACCTGGTATTTCGGGCTGCCCTCCTCGTCCTCGCACGCGCTGTTCGGCGGCATGGTCGGTGCGGCGCTCGCCGGCGGGACGATGGTGCACTGGGACGGGGTGCTCGACAAGGTCGTCATCCCGATGTTCATCTCGCCGGTCGTCGGCCTGATCGTCGGCTATCTCGTGATGGTCGTGATCATGTGGATGTTCCGGAAGGCCAATCCGCACAAGGCCAAGCGCGGCTTCCGGATCGCCCAGACGGTCTCGGCCGCGGGCATGGCGCTCGGCCATGGTCTGCAGGACGCGCAGAAGACGATGGGTGTCGTCGTGATGGCCCTGGTCATCGCCGATGTCGAGAGCCCGAGCGACCCGATTCCGGTCTGGGTGAAGCTCGTCTGCGCGCTGATGCTCTCGCTGGGTACGTACGCGGGCGGCTGGCGCATCATGCGGACGCTCGGCCGGAAGATCATCGAGCTGGACCCGCCGCAGGGGTTCGCCGCGGAGACGACGGGTGCGTCGATCATGTTCGGCTCGGCGTTCATGTTCCACGCGCCGATCTCCACGACGCATGTGATCACCTCGGCGATCATGGGCGTGGGTGCCACGAAGCGGGTGAACGCGGTGCGCTGGGGAGTTGCCAAGAACATCATCCTGGGGTGGTTCATCACGATGCCGGCCGCGGCGCTGGTCGCTGCCGCGAGTTACGGGGTCGTGGTGCTGCTCTTCGGGTGACGGGGCGGGGTCACCGGGGGCGTCCGGTGGCCGCTTCGTCCTTTGCCCGGCGCGATCGTGGTGGTACGGAAAAATGGGGCCGCCCCCACTCCCTCTGCGGGAGCGGGGGCGGCCCCTTCGCCTTGTGGTGGCACCGCCATGCAGCACCTCAAGGCCATCCATGGGGTTATCCGAAGCGGCCCGAGATGTAGTCCTCGGTTGCCTGGACGGACGGGTTGGAGAAGATGCGTTCCGTCTCGTCGATCTCCACGAGCTTGCCGGGCTTGCCGACCGCCGCGAGGTTGAAGAACGCCGTGCGGTCCGAGACGCGGGCCGCCTGCTGCATGTTGTGCGTCACGATGACGATCGTGAAGCGCTCCTTCAGCTCGCCGATCAGGTCCTCGATGGCGAGGGTGGAGATCGGGTCCAGGGCGGAGCACGGCTCGTCCATCAGCAGCACGTCGGGCTCGACGGCGATCGCGCGGGCGATGCACAGGCGCTGCTGCTGGCCGCCGGAGAGTCCGGAGCCCGGCTTGTTCAGCCGGTCCTTGACCTCGTTCCAGAGGTTGGCGCCGCGCAGGGACTTCTCGACGATGTCCGACAGCTGGTTCTTCTTGTACGAGCCGTTCAGCTTGAGGCCCGCCGCGACGTTGTCGAAGATCGACATGGTCGGGAACGGGTTCGGGCGCTGGAAGACCATGCCGACCGTGCGGCGCACGGTGACCGGGTCGACGTTCGGCCCGTACAGGTTCTCGTCGTCCAGCAGCACCTTGCCCTCGACGCGGCCGCCGGGGGTGACCTCGTGCATGCGGTTCAGGGTGCGCAGGAAGGTGGACTTGCCGCAGCCGGACGGGCCGATGAAGGCGGTCACGGAGCGGGGCTCCACGGTCATCGAGATGTCCTCGATGGCGAGGTGGGAGCCGTAGTAGGCGGACAGGCCGCTGACGTCGATGCGCTTGGCCATCTGAATCACTGCTTCTTTCGTGCCGCGGTCAGCGGCCGGTCTTCGGGGCCTTCCAGCGGGCGATGCCGCGGGCCACCAGATTGAGGATCATGACGAAGGCGATCAGGACCAGAGCCGCGGCCCAGGCACGGTCGTACGACTGATCGGTGCCGACCTTGTACTGCTCCCAGATATAGAAGGGGAGCGAGGACTGTGCGCCCTGGAAGGGGTTGGCGTTGATCAACGGATTGCCGAAGACCAGCAGCATGATCGGCGCCGTCTCACCGGCGATGCGGGCGATCGCGAGCATCACACCGGTGGTGATGCCGCCGATCGCGGTCGGGAGGACCACCTTCAGGATGGTGCGCCACTTCGGGATGCCGAGCGCGAGCGATGCCTCGCGGAGCTCGTTCGGGACGAGCTTGAGCATCTCCTCGGTGGAGCGGACCACGACCGGGATCATCAGGATCGTGAGCGCCAGCGCGCCCATCAGACCGGACGGGTCGGTCTTCGTCATCAGCATGATCGAGAGGATGAAGAGACCGGCGACGATGGACGGGATGCCCGTCATGACGTCGACGAAGAAGGTCACGGTCTTCGCCAGGGCACCCTTGCCGTACTCCACCAGGTAGACGGCGGTCAGCATGCCGATGGGGGCGGAGATCAGGGTGGCGATGCCGACCTGCTCCAGCGTGCCGATCAGTGCGTGATAGACACCGCCGGTCGGCTCGGAGCCGAGCACGCCGGCCATCGAGTGGGTCAGGAAGTACCCGTCCAGGCGCGCCGCGCCCCGGCTGATCGCCGTCCACAGGAGCGAAGCGAGCGGCACGACGGCCAGCAGGAAGCACACCCAGACGATGCTGGTGGCGAGCCGGTCCTTGGCCTGGCGCTGGTTCTCGACGACCGTCGTCGTGACGTACGAGATGACGACGAAGAGCAGGGCGGAGAACAGCCCCCACTGGGTGTGGCTGCGCCAGCCCGCCGCCGCGCCGATGCCCACGCCCAGCGCGAGCGCGACGGCCGCGAAGCCGAACGGGGCCCAGCGGGGAAGGGCGCGGCTGCTGAGGCTCGTCCCGCGTGCGGGCGCCGCCCGGGTGGGGCGTTCCTGGGTGCCGGTGTTGGCTGCGTGGCTCATGCGTTGGCCCCCGAGTACTCCTTGCGGCGGGCGATGATGAGCCGGGCCGCGCCGTTGACCAGCAGGGTGAGGACGAAGAGGACGAGGCCGGAGGCGATCAGGGCGTCCCGCCCGAGGGGGTTGGCCTCGTCGAACTTCGCGGCGATGTTCTGGGCGAACGTTCCGCCGCCGGGATTGAGCAGATGCCCGGAGATGATGAAGCTCGGCGACAGGACCGTGGCGACGGCCATCGTCTCGCCGAGCGCCCGGCCCAGGCCCAGCATCGACGCGGAGATCACGCCGGAGCGGCCGAAGGGGAGCACCGAGAGGCGGATGACCTCCCAGCGGGTGGCGCCGAGCGCGAGGGCGGCCTCCTCGTTCGTCTTCGGGACCTGGAGGAAGACTTCGCGGCTGACACTGGTCACGATCGGCAGGATCATGATCGCGAGCAGGATGCCGACGGTGAAGAGCGAGCGGGCGACGCCGACCTCGGTCTTCTCGAAGAGGTACGTCCAGCCGAAGAACTGGTCGAGCCAGAGGTTCAGGCCCTCCAGGTACGGGACGAGGAAGAGGGCGCCCCAGATGCCGTACACGATGCTCGGCACTGCGGCGAGCAGATCGACGACGTATGCGAGGGGCGCGGCCAGCTTGCGCGGCGCGTAGTGCGAGATGAACAGCGCGATGCCGACAGCGACCGGGACGGCGATGGCCATCGCGATGATCGAGCTGACGACCGTGCCGAAGAGGAGGACCGCGATGCCGAAGACCGGCGGATCACCGGCCGGGTTCCAGTCGAAGGTGGTGAAGAAGTTGCCCTGGTCCTTGGAGACGGCGAGCGCGGCGCGGTAGGTGAGGAACGCGGCGACGGACGCCATGATCGCGAGCAGCAGAATGCCCGAGCCCTTGGAGAGGCCCAGGAAGACCTTGTCGCCCGCGCGCCCGGTCCCGGGCCTGGCACGTTTGTGCACCGCCGGTGGCGGCGGTGGCGTGTCTATCGGTGTGGTGGAAGCCATGGTCTTTCCGGTCTGTGTGGGGGAGCGGCGTGGCTCCCCTGGCGGCGGTGCACCGGATGGGTGGTCGCGGGCCGGCCCGGAGGGGTGCGCCGGACCGGCCTGCTGGGTGACGCGGATGTTGCTGGTGTTACTGGTGTTGCGTGCGTGCCTCGGCCGCGTGCTTTCGGGTGCGTACCTCGGCTTGCGTGCCTCGGTTACGAGAGGGAGGCGATGGTCTCGCGGACCTTGGCGTTGATCTCGGTCGGGATCGGCGCGTAACCGGCCTCGGTGAGGAGCTTCTGGCCCTCGTCACTGGCGGTGTAGTTCAGGAAGGACTTGACCGTGGGCAGGGTCTCGGCCTTGTTGCCCGTGTCGCAGACGACCTCGTACGTCACCAGGACGATCGGGTAGGCGCCCTCGGCCTTGGTGGTGTAGTCGAGGTCGAGCGCCAGGTCCTTGCCGGTGCCCTTGATCTTGGCGGCGGCGATGGCCTTGGAGGCGTTCTCCGGGGTGGCCTTGACCGGGGTGGAGCCACCGGTGTTGATGTCGACGGTGGAGATCGACTGCGAGGTGGCGTAGCTGAGCTCGAAGTAGCCGATCGCGCCGTCGACCTGCTTCACCTGGGCGGCGACACCGGAGGAGTTGGACGCGGCCTGGCCACCGGGGGCCGGCCACTTCTTCTCGGCCTCGTACTTCCAGTCCTTCGGGGCGGCGGCGCCCAGGTACTTGCCGAGGTTCTGGGTGGTGCCGGAGTCCTCGGAGCGGTGGAAGGGCTGGATGGCCTTGTCCGGAAGCTTGACCCCGCTGTTGAGCTTGGCGATCGCCGGGTCGTTCCACTTCTTGATCTTCGTGTCGAAGATCTTGGCGAGGGTGGGGGCGTCCAGCGTGAGGCTGTCGACGCCTTCCAGGTGGTAGCCGATGGCGATCGGGCCGCCGACCATCGGGAGGTCGATGCCCTGGCCGCCCTTGCAGATCTTCTTCGATTCGGCGACCTCTTCGGGCTTCAGCGCCGAGTCGGAACCGGCGAAGCCGACCGTGCCCTGGTTGAAGGCGATGATGCCCTCACCGGAGGAGGACGACTTGTAGTTGATCTCGACGCCCGAGCAGCCGGCCATGTAGTTCTTGGCCCAGAGGTCCATGGCGTTCTTCTGCGCGCTGGAGCCGGAGGCGCGCAGCTGGCCCTTGGCGTCGTCGCACTTGATGTTCGATGCGGCGCTCGTCTTGCCGCCGTCGCCACCAGTGGTCCCGCCGCCACTGTTGTTGTCCGAACCGCACGCCGTGAGGACCAGGGCGCCGGAGACGGCGAGGGCACCGAGCGCGGTGGCACGAAGCCGGTTCTTGCGCTGAAGCTTCACTTTCGGGTGTTCCTTCCAGGAGCCGCCGAGGTGTCTTCGTTCTACGACGGCGTGCGTTGTGGTGGGTGCTCCGGCATTGGCGCCGTGCACCGTGCACCGCCGAAGTTACGCAGAACAGGTGAAGCGGTTTACGGGGGCGGGTGAACGGAAGGTGAACCGTGCTGGGCGGCGCGGTTCTGCTGCGCAGGTTCGGGGTGCAGGTTCGGGGTGCGGGTTCGGGGCGCGGGTCCTTGTCCTCGATCGCCGGACGGGCTCGCATTCGTCGGCCCGGTCCGGGGCGAGGGTTCCGTCCTCAGTCGCCGGACGGGCTCGATGGTGCGCCCGGCAGGCGGGCGAGCAGGGCGTCCAGCACGTCCCGGTCGTGGGGCCGGGTGAGGAGGGTCCGGGCCGCCGCCGGGGAGAGCCAGGTCACCCGGTCGACCTCCGCGTTCGGTACGAAGGCGCCGTCGGTCGCCTCGGCCGCCCAGTAGGCGACCTCCTTGGGGCGCCCGTTCACGACGTACCGGACCGTCGGGAGCGCGGCGCCCGGCGCGCAGTGGTGGCCGGTCTCCTCCAGCACCTCACGCCGGGCGCAGTCCAGCGCGGACTCGCCGCGCTTCAGCTTGCCCTTCGGATGCGACCAGTCGTCGTAACGAGGCCTGTGGACCAGGCAGACCTCCAGCTCGCCGGAGTGCGCGGCCCGGCGCCACAGCACACACCCCGCGGCGAGCACGGGACCCGGGGCGGGTTCGTTGCTCACGGCGTGATCACCGCCCGGTCCGCGTACGGCCCCGTTCACGGCGCGACCACCGCCGCGGTCGCGTACGGCCAGCTCTCCCGGAACCCGCTGCGCGCCGCCTCCACCGCGTGCCGCTGATCGGCGTGGAGCACCCCCAGGGCGTACGCGGTCGCGGGCGCGATCCGGGGCGTGCGGGCCGCCGATGCCGCCGCCGCGGCCGCCTCCGACGCGTCCCGGTGCAGATCGAGGGCGTGCCCCGGCGCGGCCAGGACCGGATCGGGGGCGCCCCGTACCACCTCGTGGGCGTACCGGTGCAGGCGCAGCAGCAGCCGGGTCCGGTGCCAGGGCGCGTCCTGCGCCTCGTTGTACGGCTCGACCGCCGTGTCCGGGGGGAGCGCGGCCACCGAGCCGAGCAGCTGTTGTTCGGCCCGGTCGGCGGGGCCGTGCAGCATCTCCTCGGCCGGGGCCGTGGCCGCCGCGGCGAGCGGGACCTCGGAGGCGAGCAGCGCGACCGCGTCGGCCACCGCGTGGAAGCGGGAGGAGCCGAGCGCCTGGAGCGCCGCCGAGTGGGCGCGGGTCCGGGCGAGGGTCAGCTGCCGCTCCAGCAGCGCGCCGGCCCGGGCCGCGCCGACGCCGAGGGCGGCGCGCTCCTTGTCACCGGCGGAGCCGGCACCGGACCCCGATGCCGTGCGGGCGGCGGGCAGCGAGGTGCCGGACAGGCTGTGCAGCGCTTCGAGGAGCCGGTTCAGCCGGGTCGCGTAGGCGTGCTCCCGGGCCAGGGTGCCCGAGAGCCAGGCCAGTTCGGCGCGGAGCTGCTCGGCCCAGGCCGTGTCCAGGGCCGCCCGGAAGGTGTGCAGCGTGCCGCCGATCCGGCGGGACGAGCGGCGCAGCGCACCGGCGGCCTCCTCGGCGGCGTGGCTCCCGGCGTCCGTGGGGGCGCTGTTCTCGCGGTGCAGGCGCAGGCTGCGCAGGAATTCGGCGGCCTGTTCCTGAAGGTAGGGCGCGAGCACCGCCCCTGCCGTAAGGTCCGCCTGCGTCGTCTGGTGGTCATGGCGTCGCACGCCGGCGCCTCCGGGCGTCAATGAGCATTTCCTGTACGTGCCGCAGCGGTTGGCCGTCCGTGTCCGTGGCGTGCCGGTTCCAGTTCCCGTCGGGACCGAGGTGCCAGGAGGAGGTGGTGTCGGCCATGCCGGTCTCCAGGAGACGGCTGAGCGCGGCGCGATGGGCGGGGTCGGTGACCCGGACCAGTGCTTCGATCCGGCGGTCGAGGTTGCGGTGCATCATGTCGGCGCTGCCGAACCACACTTCGGGTTCGCCGCCGTTGCCGAACGCGAAGATCCGGGAGTGTTCGAGGAAGCGGCCCAGTATCGAGCGGACCCGGACGTTCTCGGAGAGGCCCGCGACGCCGGGGCGGATCGCGCAGATGCCGCGTACCCAGATGTCCACCGGCACGCCCGCCATCGCGGCCCGGTAGCAGGCGTCGATGATCGCCTCGTCGACCATCGAGTTGACCTTGATGCGGACGTAGGCGGCCCGCCCGGCATGCTGGTGCGTGACCTCCTTGTCGATCCGGGCGATCAGCCCGTCGCGCAGGGACTTCGGGGCGACCAGGAGGCGGCGGTAGGTCTCGCGGCGGGAGTAGCCGGAGAGCCGGTTGAAGAGGTCGGAGAGGTCCGCGCCGACCTGCGGGTCGGCGGTCAGCAGGCCGAGGTCCTCGTACAGCCGGGCCGTCTTGGGGTGGTAGTTGCCGGTGCCGACGTGGGAGTAGCGGCGCAGCGTGTCGTTCTCCTGGCGGACGACGAGCGAGAGCTTGCAGTGGGTCTTGAGGCCGACGAGACCGTAGACCACATGGCAGCCGGACTCCTCCAGCTTGCGCGCCCACTTGATGTTGGCCTGTTCGTCGAAGCGGGCCTTGATCTCGACGAGTACGAGGACCTGCTTGCCGGATTCGGCGGCGTCGATCAGGGCTTCCACTATCGGGGATTCGCCCGAGGTCCGGTACAGGGTCTGCTTGATGGCGAGAACGTCGGGGTCGGCGGCGGCCTGTTCCAGGAACGCCTGCACGGAGGTGGAGAACGAGTCGTACGGGTGGTGCAGGAGTACGTCGCGTTCGCGCAGGGCGGCGAAGATGTCGGGCGCGGCGGCGGATTCGACCTCGGCGAGATCGCGGTGGGTGCCCGCGATGAACTTGGGGTACTTCAGCTCGGGCCGGTCCAGGGACGCTATGCCGAAGAGCCCGGTGAGGTCGAGGGGTCCGGGCAGCGGGTAGACCTCGGCGTCGGACACCTTGAGTTCGCGTACCAGCAGGTCCAGCACGTACGGGTCGATGGACTCCTCGACCTCCAGGCGGACCGGCGGGCCGAAGCGGCGCCGCATGAGTTCCTTCTCCAGGGCCTGGAGAAGGTTCTCGGCGTCGTCCTCCTCGACCTCCAGGTCCTCGTTCCTCGTGACCCGGAACGTGTGGTGGGCGAGGACCTCCATGCCCGGGAAGAGCTCTTCGAGGTGGGCGGCGATGACGTCCTCTATGGGCACGTACCGCTGCGGCGACGCCTCCAGGAAGCGGGTCAGCAGCGGCGGCACCTTGACCCGGGCGAAGTGGCGGTGGCCGCTGACCGGGTTGCGTACGACGACGGCGAGGTTGAGCGAGAGGCCCGAGATGTACGGGAAGGGGTGCGCCGGGTCGACGGCGAGGGGGGTCAGCACGGGGAAGACGCGCTGCCGGAAGAAGGTGAACAGGCGGGCCTGCTCCTTCTCGGTCAGTTCGGGCCAGCGGATCAGCTGGATGCCCTCGTCGGACAGGGCGGGGGCGATGTCCTGCTGGTAGCAGGCGGCGTGCCGGGCCATGAGCTCGCGCGAGCGGGTCCAGATCAGCTCGAGGACTTCGCGGGGCTGGAGTCCGGAGGCGGAGCGGGTGGCGACCCCGGTGGCGATACGGCGCTTCAGCCCGGCCACCCGGACCATGAAGAACTCGTCCAGGTTGGAGGCGAAGATGGCGAGGAAATTAGCCCGTTCGAGGAGGGGGGTCGCCGGGTCCTCGGCCAGTTCGAGCACTCGTTCGTTGAATGCGAGCCAACTGCGTTCCCGGTCCAGGAAGCGGTCGTGCGGCAGTTCGTCGCCGTCGATGTCGGGTTCGTACGCGTCGACGTCGGCGTCGATGTCGGGATCGAGGTCGGCCCGGGTCGACAGCGCGGCGCCGTTGGACGACGCGGCGGCGACGGCGTGCGGCCGGTGCGCGGCGAGCGCGCCGACGGACGGCTGTACGGGTGACTGGGCCGGGACCTCGGAGCTGGGCTGCTGGCTCATGGCCCCATTCTTCCGCGTCAGGGGCTCCGAGGGCGCGCCGGAGGGTACGGAGATCGCGGGGAACGCGCGGTCCGTGGGGTCGGCACGGTTGCCACGGTCTCCACCGGGATCTCTCCCATTGCGGGGGGTCGGCACGGCTGGCTGCATCCTGAGAGGGTCGCAAGCCCTTCTGAATGGCCGGTAACGGCGACATGACGTGCAGGAAGCGGTGTGCGGGTGCGCGGACCGGTCGTACGGGCCGTGTCCGGGCCCCCGGCAGGGGTCCGGACACGGCCGGCGGGTTCAGCCGTGCCGACGGCCCAGCACCCGGAAGGCGAGGGCGACGGCGAACGCGGCGAGGACGAGCAGGATGCCGGTCTCGACGAGCTGGAGCGGCCAGAAGTGCGAGACGGGGTGGTAGTCGAGGTAGCGGAGGGTGATGTCCTTGTCGGCCAGGCACTGTTCGAGGTCGTCGGCCCAGTCCAGGCACGCGTTGGCGGGCAGCCGCCTGCCGCTGCTGGTCAGCCAGCCCTGTCCGGTGTCGACGGCCCCGGCGGGGAACCGGTAGCCGTTGCTGTTCTTGAACGTGTCCGTCAGGGAGGGCCACAGACCGTTGCGCACGGTGTTCAGTGCCATCACCAGCGCGCCGTATCCGATCACCGTCACGACCATCGCGGCGACGGTGCGCCGCAGCACCAGCCCCGCGAGCGCGCCGAGAGCCAGCATGCACAGGGCGTAGCCGACGGGGACGGTGCCCATCGAGCCGTACACCTCGCGGGAGTACAGGTCCGACTCCTGGTCTACGGAGTCCGCCCGCGCCCGGGCCCAGGCGCAGGCGGCCGACAGCACGGACACGGAGGCCAGGGTCACGACGGCGGGGACGGCGAGTTTGGCGGCGAGCCAGCGGGTGGGTGTCACGGACTGGGACCACGCCAGCCGGTACGTGCCGCTCTCCATCTCCTGGGCGATCACCGGGCCCGCCACGAAGATCCCGACGAACGCGGGCAGGACCATCATCAGCAGGCCGGACCAGCCGAGGACCTCCTGCATCCACAGCCGGCGGTCGAGGAAGTCGTTCACCGTGTCGCCGCAGCCGGGCGTGGTGTGTACGACCGAGCAGCCCGTCGCGGCGAAGGCGTCCGCGACATGGTCGGTCCACAGCCAGGCGCCGGCCAGCACGGCGACGACCAGGACGGGGAGTGCGCCCAGGAGCTGAAGGGCCCGCCGGTGCTGGGCCAGGACGACGCGGTCCGGGCCGCGCAGTGCGATCGTGCTCATACGGCCGCGCAGTGCGATCGTGCTCATACGGCTGCCACCTCCAGGTCGGCCCCGGCGCTCGGCGTGAGCAGGGCGGGCGCCTGCGGCGAGCGCAGATGCGCCAGCAGCAGCTCCTCCAGCGAAGGCTCCGCGGCCTCCCAGACGGCGGTGTCCACCGGGCCCTCCCGCCGTACCAGCGCGGTCTGCAGACGCCCCGCCGTGCGGGACTCGACGACGGTGTGCGGCGCGGTGTCCCGTACGGGACCGGTGAGCAGGGCGTGCGCGGCGAGCAGGTCGTCCGTCTCGCCGCCCAGGCGGACCCGGCCGCCGTCGACGAGCAGGAGGTAGTCGCAGGCGCCCTCCAGCTCGGTGAGGATGTGCGAGGACATCACGATGGTCGTGGAGTACTCGGCGGCCTCGGCCATCAGCGCGCCCATCAGCTGGTGGCGGGCGAGGGGGTCGAGATCGGCCATCGGCTCGTCCAGCAGGAGCAGTTCGGGCCGCTTGCCGAGGGCGAGGGCCAGCGCGAGCCGGGTGCGCTGGCCGCCGGAGAGGGTGCGGACCGCGGCGTCGCGCGGGAGCTCCCCGGCGATGCGTTCGGCGGTGTCCTGGTCCCAGGTGCCGGGGTTCAGCTCGGCGCCCGCCCAGAGGGTTCCGGCGACCGTCAACTGCGGGTACAGCGGCTTGTCCTGGGCCACGAAGGCCATCCGGGCCCGCGCCCCGCCGGGCGCCGCGCCCAGCACCCGTACCGTCCCCTCCGTCGGCCGCAGGAAGCCCGCCGCAAGGGCGAGCAGGGTGGACTTGCCGGCACCGTTGGGGCCGACGAGAGCGCACACGCGCCCGGCGGGCAGCCGGAACGAACAGTCGCGCAGCGCCCAGCCCCCGCCCCTGCCCCGGTACTTCGTGCCGAGGCCGACGGCCTCGATCGCAGCGCCTGTCATCCGGCGTGATCCCCCTCGAAGGTCTTGTCCAGTACGGCGGTGAAGAGCGCGCTCACATCGTCCTTCTCCAGCCCGGCCGCGCGGGCCCGGCGGGCCCAGTCGGCGAGCTCGGCGCGCAGCGGCGCGTCGTCGACGGCCGCCGCGCCGCCGAGGGTCCGCGTGACGAAGGTGCCGAGCCCGCGCCGGGCCTCGACGAGGCCCTCGCGCTCCAGCTCGCGGTAGGCCTTGAGCACGGTGTTCGGGTTGATGGCGGTGGCCTCGACGACCTCGCGTGCGGTGGGCAGCCGGTCGCCGGGCTCCAGCAGGCCGAGACGGAGGGCCTGTTTGGTCTGCTGGACGATCTGGAGGTACGTGGCGACGCCGCTGCGCCGGTCGATGCGGTACTCGACCGCTGCGGACTCTGCCATGCTCACCCCCCTTTCACTAATTAAGTAGTGAAAGCATGGCGCAAGGCAGGGGCGGCGTCAAGAGACACCGCCCCTGGTGCGAGCCGTGGCTGCTCAGGACTCCGTGCGATACATCAGGTCCACCTCGTGCGTCGCGAAGCCCATCCGCTCGTAGACGGCCAGCGCGGCCTTGTTGTCCGCGTCGACGTAGAGCATCGCGGTCGGCAGCCCCTCGGCGGCCAGGTGGCGCAGCCCGATCGCGGTGAGCGCCTTGCCGAGGCCGCCGCCCTGCGCGTCGGGCCGGATGCCGACGACGTACACCTCGCCGAGCTGTTCCTCGGCGTGCACCTTCGTCCAGTGGAAGCCGATCAGCTCGCCGTCGCGTTCGGCCAGGAAGAACCCCTTCGGGTCGAACCACGGCTCCGCCTTGCGGTCGTCCAGGTCGCGCTGGGTCAGCGAGCCCTGCTCGGGGTGGTGGGCGAAGGCGGCCCGGTTCACGGCGAGCCAGGCGGCGTCGTCCTCACCGGGCACGAAGGTGCGGACGGTGACGCCGGGCGGCAGGACCGGCTCCGCGATGTCCGCCGCGCCCAACGGGCGGCGCAGCTGGCGCAGTTCGCGGAAGAGGGAGAGGCCGAGGACCTGCGAGAGATGCCGGGCCGCGGACTTCCCGCCGTGCGCCCACACCCGCAGCCGCTTCCCGGTCAGGGCGAGCAGCGCCGCCCCCAGCGCCCGCCCGTGCCCCTGCCCGCGGTACGCCGGATGCACGACCAGCTCGGTGGCCGGCGCCTCGACGGGGTCGGTGTCCTCCAACTGCGCGTATCCCACCAGGGTGCCCCCACTGGTGAGCAGCAGATGCCGCACCCCCTCACGCCGCCCGCCCCGCAACTGCAACCGCCCCTGCTCGGACACGGCCTGCCTGCCATCGGACCGGGCCGCCTCGGCGAGCAGTCCGGACACGGCCTCGGCCTGCTCGGGGGAGAGCACGTCGAGCGTCTGGAGCTCACGTCCGGGGGCGGGAAGAGGTACGTCAGTCGTCATGTGTACGAGCGTACGGCGGAAAGGGCCCCGGGATCTGCCGGACCTCGGCGTTCAGGGGCGGCGGGCGACCCAGGTGGTGTGGGCGGCGCGGACGGTGAGGCCCTGCCGCCGCAGCACACTCAGCGGCCCGTCACCGCCGATGACGGTGTCCGGCACGGCCAGGTCCTCGGCGGACAGCGGGCCCTCGGCAGGGGAGCGCAGCCTGCTCGGGCCCACCTGCGCGTACCGCGGCGGCGGCGCAGCCGACGGAAGAGGAGCCGCCAGGTTGCGCACACGCTTCCGGGCAGCCGTGCGTGCCATGACATTTCTGCCTGCATAAGTACGCACTACGGGTGAGGTGGGTAACTTCGCCCCGATTCAGACCGCATGGCAACCAGTTCGTAACCCCCGGCACCTGTCGCGCTACGCGCGTTGACTCTAGGCTGCGGCACGAAGTCTCCAGACTCGCCATCACCCTCAAACCTCCCGCTGAACTCACAAGGGGACCGATGTCAGCGACACCGCAGAAGAACCGCGCAACCCGGCGGGTGCTCGCCGCCGCGGCCGGGCTCGCCACCGTCGGCGCGCTCGTCGCCGCGATGCCGGCCGGCGCCCAGGGCAACGCCCAGGGCCACGGGAAGCACCAGCCGGCCGGCACCGTCGACGTGCAGCTGCTGTCCTTCAACGACCTGCACGGGAACCTGGAGCCGCCGGCCGGCTCGGCGGGCACCGTCACCGAGACGCAGGCCGACGGCACGACCAAGGCGATCCCGGCCGGTGGCGTCGAGTACCTCGCGTCCTCGCTGCGCACCGCGCGCAAGGGGCACCCGTACTCGATCACCGCGGCCGGTGGCGACATGGTGGGCGCGAGCCCGCTGCTGTCCGGTCTCTTCCACGACGAGCCGACCATCGAGGCGCTCAATAAGATCGACCTCGATGTGACGACCGTCGGCAACCACGAGTTCGACGAGGGCGCCACCGAGCTGGCCCGCCTCCAGAACGGCGGCTGCCACCCGGTCGAGGGGTGCTACGAGAAGGGCAAGAAGTTCCAGGGCGCCGACTTCCCGTACCTCGCGGCCAATGTGACGGACGAGAAGACCGGCAAGCCGGTCCTCAAGCCGTACACGGTCTGGAAGAAGAACGGCGTCAAGATCGGCTTCATCGGGGTGACCCTGGAGGGCACACCGAACATCGTCACGGCCAACGGCGTCAAGGGCCTGAAGTTCCACGACGAGATCGAGACGGTCAACAAGTACGCCAAGGAACTGGACCAGCAGGGCGTCAAGTCCATCGTCGCGCTGATCCACGAGGGCGGGGCACCGGCCTCCACCTCGTACAACTACGACTGCGACAGCTCCGGCGCCGGTGACGGCATCTCCGGGCCGATCGTCGACATCGCCAAGGGCATCAGCCCGAAGGTCGACGCGCTGGTCACGGGCCACACCCACCAGGCGTACGTCTGCACCGTCCCGGACCCGGCGGGCAACCCGCGCATGGTCACCTCGGCGTCGTCGTTCGGCAAGCTCTACACCGACACGACCCTCACCTACGACCGCCGCACCAAGGACATCGTCCGTACGTCGGTGAAGTCGGCCGGGGCCTCGAACCCGAAGTCGGCGAACCACATCGTCAGCCGGGACCAGCCCAGGGCCACCGACATGACGGACCTGATCGCGCGCTGGAACACCCTCGCGGCGCCCATCGCGAACAAGCCGCAGGGCTACATCACCGCCGACATCGACGGCCGCGGCTCCACGGCCCCCGAGAAGCCGCTCGGCAACCTGATCGCGGATGCCCAGCTGGAGGGCCTGGCCCCGGCGGACAAGGGCGGGGCGGTCGTCGCCTTCATGAACCCGGGCGGCATCCGCGCGGACCTGGTCTACAAGGCGACCGGCAGTGAGGGCGACGGGGTGGTGACGTACGGGGAGTCCTTCACCGTGCAGCCCTTCACCAACATGATGAACGTCGTCGACCTGACCGGCGCCCAGCTGATCACCGCACTGCAGCAGCAGGTCAGCGGCTCCAACGAGGCCGGCCCGAAGATCCTCCAGATCTCCAAGGGCCTCACCTACACCCTCGACATGACGAAGACGGGCGCGGCCCGCGTGGTCACCGACACCATCAAGCTGAACGGTGCGGCGATCGACCCGGCGAAGACCTACCGCGTCGCGATGAACGAGTTCCTGGCAGGCGGCGGCGACGGCTTCGCGGCACTCGGCCAGGGCACCAACAAGCTGGTCGGCCCGTCCGACCTGGACCTCTTCAACACCTACCTGGCGGCCCATTCGACGGCCGCCGCGCCGCTGGCCCCGCCGGCGACGGACCGGATCACGGTCATCCGGTAACTCCAGTAACTCCAGTAGCTACGTAACTCCCGTACGCGGGTGAGTGGGGCGGTGGGCCGGCGGGCCCACCGCCCCACTGCGTTTTCCTTTGCGGGCGATGCGGACGCCGACGCCGGGGACGTGCCTCGCGCCCCGCTCCGGTCGTTCCGGGGCGGGGCGCGAGGTGAACGGTCTACGAAACAGGATTCCGCCGGCCTCGCGCTCATCGGGCCGTCGGATTTCCTGCTTGCTGTCAGGCTTGTCCCTGGCCGTTGGATCCTTCCTCGCTGTACGTCCTCTTGTGCACGGGCTTCTTGTGCGACGGCTTGTGGTGCACGGGCTTCTTGTGCACGGGCTTCTTGTGCGGCGGCTTGTGGTGCGGGGGCTTGGGCCGCTTCTTGCTGATCTTGATGGTGACCTCGGCGGGCGTGCTGGCGATCTGGTTCCCTTGCGGGCCGGTGCCTGCCGCCACCGCCACGTTGGTGACAGGGCAGAGCTTGCTGTCGCCGCCCGACTTGGTCTTCTTGCAGGCATTGGCGTCGGCCTGGGTGATCGTGTACGTACCGTGGCAGGGCGTAAAGGCACCCGGCGGCAGCGTGGTCGCGTCGCAGATGACGTTGGTGACGCGGTCGTCGCTGAATGCCCGTATAAATAGCAGTAACTGCATGTATCCCTATTGGTGACAGAAGGTCATGTGCGCCAATGGACGTCGCGATGGACCTCACCTGGCGGTACGTACCTCCGGGACCGGGCTTCCCGTCGTCCGGTGGTGCCCGGTCGCGTTTCCGAGCCGCCGCGACCTTCCGCGAGGTTTGCCCGGTTCGACCTGGCCGAGTCGGCGGACAGGGCTGCTCGGCCCTGATGGAGGGGGTGCTTCGGTGTGGTGGAGGTCGGCGTCCCACAGTGCTGAGTACGCTCGACGGCGCTACGGACATTCCTCGTCGCGGTCCGCCGACGCCCGGCGCGGTATCGGCGCCAGAAGCAGACCTGCGGCGAGTGCGCCGAGAGTGGCGGCGACCAGGACCGCCCCCCACGCGCTCACGGCGTCGAATCCGGCCCGCCGAGGGTGAACCAGACGATCTTGCGATGGGGCGAGAGGCCCCCGAAGACGTTCGCCCCCCAGGCCAGAGCGAGGCTGTCCACCAGAACGAGCCCCCGCCCGTGCTCCCCTTCGGGCGCTGCGGGCAGCACGCCGAGAACGGCCGGTGCGGTGGGGTCGTCGTCCGCGACGGCGACGGTGACGCGTTTCCGGTTGACCGTCACATGGACGCCGATCAGGTGCGTACAGGTGTGCCGGTGCGCGTTGGTGACCACTTCGGTGACGCAGAGCCGTGCGTCGTCGATGAGCCCGATGTGTCTGCTGACGTTCAGCAGTGAGGTGACGAAGTCACGCGCGATCCTGGCGGCGCTCGCGGTGTTCGGCAGCGTCAGCCGGTAGGTCTCGCCGCCGAGTGGGTTCGGTGGCAGGGGAGTTGCGGTGGCGGTGCTCATGTCGTTCTCCCAACGCGGTGCGGTCTGAACGGGTGCGTCGCTCGTTGAACCGTGGCAATGGCCGTACGGCCGCGCGGCTCAACGCACGTTCGTACGGCTGCACTTCGGGCTTAGCGACGTGCGGCGCGGTGTGAGGACGACGATAGCGTTGGCGTATCAAGTGTTGTGGGAAAACCAACAAACATTGCGATAGGTAGACCCCTTCGGGGGATGCGGCCACACTGGGATTCGACAAGAGGAGAGGCTGATGCCACCGAGGAAGCCCCCTACAGCGCGGCAGTGCCGACTGGGCGCGGAACTGCGCAGGATGCGCGAGCACGCCGGCCTGACACCGACCGAGGCTGCAGCGCTGTTGGGCACGGACCGCACCACTATCAGCAACACCGAATCAGGGCGGTTTGGGGTGAGTGGCGCGCGGGTTCGTGCGTGGGCCGGGCACTACGCATGTTCCGACGCGGCCTACGTCGATGCGCTCGCCGAGATGGCCGAGGAGCGGATAAAGGGGTGGTGGGAGGACTATCGCGGTGAGCTCTCCGGAAGTGCGCTCGACCTGGCTGAATTGGAGCACCACGCAGTCGGATTCCGGTCCGTACAGATCATGCATATGCCCGGCTTGCTCCAGACCGAGGACTACGCACGTGCCGTGTACGCGGAAGCGCTGCCTGCACCGACTCCGGCGAGCCTCCGTCGCAGGCTCTCGCATCGGTTGAGGCGTCGGGATGTTCTCGACCGGCCGGACCCGCCCACCTGCACCTTCCTGATTCACGAGGCGGCTCTGCGGATGCAGTACGGAGGGCGCAAGGTCGCAGCCGGGCAGCTCGATCACCTCTTGAAGGAGTCGGAGCGCGACAATGTCACGGTGCGAGTGATCCCCTTCGAGGCAGGCGGTTTTCCGAACGCCGGTAGTTCGACGCACTATGTCTACGGTCCTGTTCCGCAGCTTGACACTGTGCAGACGGACACTCAGACCGGGTCTGGATTCGTGGATGCCGAGGCCCGTCTCCAGGTCTTTCGGGCGGTGCTCGACCGGACGGAAGGGCGGTCGCTCGATCCGCAGAGTTCAAGAGACTTCATCAAGGAAGTCGCAGGGCAAGCATGAAATATGGAGGCGTGAGAACCATGGGCATTCAATGGCGAAAGTCGTCCAAGTCCGCGGACGCCGACGGCGACAACTGCCTGGAACTCGCTGAGAGCGGAGGGGAGATCCTCATGCGAGAGAGCGACAACCCGGACGTGGTCATTCGTACGAGCCGTGCCAAGCTGCGCGCCTTCCTTGGTGGCGCCAAGGAAGGCGAGTTCGACGATCTGGCCTGATTCGTAGTGCTCCGGCATCGGGCGGTTCCCATCGGCGCAGATGGGGGCCGCCCGATGTGCTGACGAAGGCTTGAATCAGCCATTGCGTATCACCTACGGGTAATAAGGGCATCACTCTTTAGATACCCAACACTTGATACGGGCTCCCATCGCGGGCTAGCTTGCCGTGTGTCGCCCGCCGTGGCCCGCTTCCCGAGCGAGTTGTTGCCGGGTGGCACAACTCCCCGTCTCACTGCGCCAGGTGGGGAGCGCGAACAGGCCACCCCTTGCCCACGCTCGTCACGCCGGCGGCGGTCAAGGGGTGGCCCTGGAAACGACAGCGACCCGGCATCCCGACGGACGCAGGGCCACCGCTCGGCACGGGCCGTCTGCAGGCCTCAGTCCTGGTGCCAGACGTCGTCGATGGCTTCTTGGGCGTCCTCGGTGCGGGTGACCTTGAAGACGGACACCGTCAGGTTCTCTTTGCTGTAGATGGAGTGCAGGCCACAGGCGAGGAGGTCGAGGTACTCGACACCGATGAAGGGCTTGTCCTGGTCCGTGTCGAGGCACTCGGCCCCGGGGGCGCCGGGATCGACGCCGACGGCCCGCAGGAGCTGCGCGGGGTTGCCCGTGACGTACTGGTCGTCCCAGCCGTCGGCGGAGAGGCGGGGCTGCCCGGGGACATGGGCGAGGTACTTGCTGTAGGTCTCGGCCGAGTTCATCTCGCAGACGGCGGTGATGCGGGCCTCGGGGTGGGCTTTGACCTGGGCATCGAACGCGGCGTCGAGGTTGGTGGAGAGGATGCCGTCCTCACCGAGGGCCGGGTCGCCGATCTGGACGATGTCGCCCCAGCATCCGACGGCGACGTGGTCGAGGTCGCCGATGTGCCGGGGGTGGCCGATGTCCCGGCGGAGCATGGGGTCGAGTTCTTCGGCGACGGTGGCGACGGTGGAGAGTCCGGCGACGACAGCGCGGGCGCGGACCGGGTCGTGGGCCGGCGCGTGGCGGATGGCGTGCTGGTCGTAGGGGGCGCAGTAGGGCGGGTGGACGCGGATGATTCGGAGGGTGGAGTGCCGCCAGGCGATACGCGGGCTCGGGCTCATGCGGGGAGCCTAGTACTCCAGCTGTAGAGCGTGATCTTCATGTCTGGGATGCGGCTTGTCGTCGGTAATGGCTGGTCCGTGATCGCTCCTGGTGGCGGCGGCGCCAGTCGGACCAGCTGAGCCAGTGGGCCTCATCGTGGAGAGGCTGGACGGCGACCGTGATGAACAGGCGTTGGATCTCGTTGCAGGACAGCGGGATCAGGTCGGCTGGTCCTGGGCGGCGGGCGTGTTCGTTGGCGCGGACCACTGCGAGGAAGGCGTGGGCAAGCATCGCGAGGGTGACCCAGCGGACCCAGGAGGGGGAGCGGCGAACCTGATGCTCGTCGAGCCCCGCCGGCCCCTTCGCTTTGGAAGGTCTCTTCCACCCGCCACCTTGATCCGGCGACCTTCACCAGGGAGGTCAGTGGCACCGGCCGGGTGGAATGACAGCGATAGTAGGCGAGTTCACCGGTGGTGCGGTTGCGGCGGATCAGCAACTGGCGGTGGCTCGGCGTCGGGTCGGCGAGCTCGATGACGGCCCAGTCGTCGTCCGCTCAGGGCCCCGCGGGCCTTTGAGAGCGCTCTGCGTCGTCCCCGCGAATCCCTCCTTCAAGGGGCGCGGAAATCCGTGGACGGACCCGCGGAAGATCACGTACTGTGTGGCTTCACGCCCTGAGATGGACAGAAGGAGGCGAGTGCCGTGCAGTTCACACCTTTCCAGCGCTCCCTCTTCCGCTATCCCGGCGTGGTTTGTCAGTTCTGACCGGGAGCGCTCCAAGCAGCCTGTATCCCGGAGGAATCCATGACCGATCCGGTCATCCGCGCGCTCTCCGCGAGCGATGCTCATCTCTTCGACGCACTCCCCGACCCCCTGGGCGCCCGTGAAGGCCATCGGCGTACCCGGTTCCGCCCCGACTGGAAGCGCGTCGCCCTGCGCGACGGCGAGGTCGTCGCACGCGGCGCGTGGTGGGGCGGCCCCGACGACTCGGAGCCCGTCAACATCAACTGGTTCGACGTGGCCGAGGGCGAGGAGGAGGCCGGGGCCGAACTCCTGCGCTCCGCTCCCTGGCAGGTCGAACTCGAGATCAACCTGCCCGGCGGCTGGCGGGAGAAGACCGACCTGCGCGCCGGCGCCGAGGCGCGCTTCGCCGCCGCACGAGCCGCAGGGTACGAACTCGTGGTGGAACGCTTCCTGTATCGCTGGACCCCGGAGCGAGGTCTGCCCGAGCGGCCCGGACGCCTGCGCTTCAGCGCCGAACCCGACGACACCGTGTTCTTCGACGCGTTGCGCCGCATCCACTCCGTCACCCTGGACGCCCACGCGCTCAGGGCCATCGAGGAGGGCGGCCTCGACCGGGCCGCCCAGGAGGAACTCGACTTCTTCCACTGGTGCCCCTCCCCACGGGAGTGGTGGCAGATCGCGCACACGCCGGAGGGCGACCTGGCCGGCATCCACATCCCGGCCCACAACCCCTCCGGCCCGACCATCGGCTTCATCGGAGTCGTCCCGGAACAGCGCGGTCGCGGCTACGCCTACGACCTCCTCGCGGAGTGCACCCACCTCCTCGTCGAGCAGGGCGCGGAGTTCGTCAGCGGAGCGACGGACCAGGGCAACTTCCCCATGGCCGCGAACTTTGCCAAGGCCGGCTTCCCCGTCATCAGGGAACGCATCAACTTCCACCCGGCAGGCCAAGCGGCCTAGCGAGGAGTAGCACGCGGTGAGTGGTCCGGTCCGAGGGCAGGTCCGGGCCGCTTGCCGGTGCCCGGCGGCATGCCGGCCGACAGTGTGATCGACAGCGGGCGGGGGAGGCGGAGTTGGGGTTCGACGGAGAGGTATGGCACGTTCCGGGCGACGGCGAACCGGTCGGGGAGATCCTGATCGACGACGCCGACTTCCCGTGGCTGTCGGGCCACTTCACACCCGGTCCGGGATACGACGCGGTCCGCGACCTGTTCAGCGCCTGAACTCGCCCTGCTGGGGCGGGACCACGAGGACGTCCGGGAGGAATGGGAGGCGGCCCACGATGAGATCCGAAGGCCCGTAGGCGAGGTTCATAGCGGGCGAACCGGCCTGCGATGCGCCCCATGGCCACCTCAAACGCCTCCCGCTCCAACGTGCGGGATCTACGTTGTGGAGTGGCCGCCGTCTCGTCGTCAGTCCACACACCCACGATGATCAACGGCGGCCGCGCCCGTTCCCGTACAGGCCCCCACCAGCAAGATCACGATCTACAGCTGGAGTACCAGGCGGGGAAGCTGTCAGGCGACGCCTGTGCACAACCGCCGTCACAACTCGGTTCCGGCACACATTCGGTGAGGACGATCACCGGGCCGGCCGAGGCTTCCGGACACCGCCGGCATGAGTTTTGGACACCATGGGGAATCCTGCGAGGAGGGGCCCGGCCGCAGCGATAGAAATGCAGTCCCCGCTCGAGGAGGACCGCCTGTGGAACTCGGACCGTTCGGCATATGGAGCCTGGCCTTTACGCACGGGGACCGGCGCGAAGCGCAGGACGCCGCAGCAGAGCTCGAAGAGCTGGGGTACGGAACGCTCTGGCTCGGCGGCAGTCCGGGCGGCAACCCCAGCGGGGACCTGGTCGCTGCCGCCGAACTCCTGGCCGCAACAAGGCGAGTAGCGGTCGCGACCGGGTGTGTGTCCATCTGGGAACAACCAGCCGACCGGCTCGCCGCCGCCTACCACGCACTGCCCGAGCACCAGCGGGCCCGGCTTCTGGTAGGACTGGGCGTCAGCCACGCCGACTTCGTCGACCGCTATCACCGCCCCTACGCGGCGCTCAGCTCGTACCTGGACGAACTGGATGCGGCTGCCCCTCCCCTGCCGTCCTGCGCACGCATCATCGGCGCGCACGGCCCGCAGATGACCCGTTTGGGCGCTGCCCGGTCAGTGGGGGTGCATCCTTACCTGGTGGACGTGGCGCACACCGCACGGGCCAGGTCCGATCTGGGAAGCCGGCCCCTGCTGGCAGTGGAACAGACCGTCATCCTGCACACCGATCCGGATTCCGCCCGCTCACAGGCGCGCGCCGTGCTCGTCCCGTACCTGGAACTGGCCAACTACCGTGGCGCTTGGCTGCGCGTCGGCTTCACCGACGAAGATCTGGCCGATGGCGGCAGCGACCAACTGATCGACGCCCTGTTCATCCACGGGAGCCCTGACAAGGTTGCCGCCCGACTCACCGAGCAGCAAAAGGCCGGGGCCGACCACCTTGCCCTTCAGATAGCCACCACGGACCATCGTCTCTTCCCCCGCACGGCATGGCGCGACCTTGCTGCGGCGCTGTTCTGAGATGCACCCGTGAGATCACCACCCCGTGCCGGTTTGCCCCCAACACCCGCGCCGGGTGCCCCTCCCCTGAGAGAACGTCGAGATCGCGTCGGCTCTTTCCCGGAATCTGATGCGCGGGCGGGCAGCCGTCGGCCCTGTTCCGCTGGTGTCGTGCACCCGTCATAATTTGGCGGCTGACCCCCCACGGCAGACGGAGGCACTCCCCGCATGAGCCCGTACACCGCCACTCGCCGGAACTTCCTGGCCGGCGCTCTCGCCGCCACCGCCACCGTTGTCGTCGGCGCGGGCCCCGCCACAGCCGGGGCCCGGCAGGTCCTCGCCACCCAGGACTGGATGGGCGCCGTCCCCGACGCCACCGCGTTGCAACGCCTCACGATCCCCGGATCGCACGACTCGGGGGCTCGCTACGGTGGGCCGTGGACCGAGTGCCAGAACACCACCGTCGCCGAGCAGCTGAACAGCGGGCTGCGGTTTCTCGACGTGCGGTGCCGGGTCACCGGTGACGCGTTCGCGATCCACCACGGCGCCTCGTACCAGAACCTGATGTTCGGCGATGTGCTCGGCGCCTGCTGGGACTTCCTGGCGGCTCACCCGGGCGAGACCGTGCTGATGCGGGTCAAGCAGGAGTACTCCGAGGAGAGCGACGCGGAGTTCCGGCGGGTCTTCGACCTCTACCTCGACGTCAAGGGGTGGCGGCCGTTGTTCCGTATCGACTCCGCACTGCCCTCGCTGGGTGAGGCGCGCGGCAAGGTCGTACTGCTTGCCGACAACGGCGGACTGCCCGGGGTCCGTTACGCAGATTCGGAACTCTTCGACATCCAGGACGACTACATGGCGGAGCCGTTCGCCAAATACCCCAAGATCGAGGCCCAGTTCCGCAAGGCCGCGCAGCGGCCCGGGAAACTGTTCATGAACTACGTCAGCACCGCCGCCCTGATGCCGCCGCGCTGGAACGCGGACCGGCTCAACCCGCAGGTGCAGTCATTCCTGGACGGATCGGAGGCGGCGGGCCGGACCGGGCTCGGGATCGTCCCGCTGGACTTCCCCGCCACCCGGTCCGGGCTGGTCGAATCGCTGATCAGGCACAACCCCGGGGTCTGACCGGCCCGACGGGGCTGTATGCCGCCGAGAACCCACGAATTCTTCCCTTCGCATCGCCGGTTCCCCCCGTCACAGCCCCGGCGGCGGCTGCGGAGCCCCCGGCAGCCTGATCGACGCCTCGGTGCCGTCTCCCTTCGCCGCCGGGCGCAGGGTCACTTCGCCGCCCGACTGCTGGACCGTGCGGGCGACGATCGACAGGCCCAGGCCCGAGCCGGGTAGCTGGCGGGCGGACGGGGAGCGCCAGAAGCGTTCGAAGACGTGGGGGAGTTCCTCGGCGAGGATGCCGGGGCCGTGGTCCCGTACGGTCAGTTCGCCGTTCCGCAGCGCGACCTCGATCGTGCCGCGGGGCGGGCTGAACTTGACCGCGTTGTCCAGGACGTTGACCACCGCCCGCTCCAGCGCCGCCGGTTCGGCCCGTACGTACCAGGGCGTCAGGTCGGCCCTGATCGTCAGCTCGGGGCCGCGCAGGCGGGCGCGTTCCAGGGCCGTGTCCGCGATGTCGTGCAGGGCGACGACCTGGAGCGGGCCGGGGTCCGCCGCGTCGGGGCGGGCCAGTTCCTGGAGGTCGCCGATGAGCGAGGCCAGCTCGGTCATCTGCGCCTTGACCGAGTTCATCAGGGCCCTGCGGTCGTCCGGCGGGATGGCCCGGCCGGTGTCGTCGCTGCGGGCGAGGAGCTCGACGTTGGTGCGGAGCGAGGTCAGCGGCGTCCGCAGTTCGTGGCCGGCGTCCGCGATCAGCTGGGCCTGACGGTCGCGGGAGCTGGCGAGGGAGGCGGTCATCGAGTTGAAGGAGCGGGACAGCCGGGCGATCTCGTCCTCGCCCTCGACCGGGATGCGGACGGTGAGGTCCTCGGTGCGGGCGACGTGCTCGACCGCCTCGGTGAGCTCGTCGACGGGCCGCAGCCCGGTACGGGCGACCCACAGCCCGGCCGCGCCGGCGCCGACGACGCCGATGCCGGAGACGACCAGGAGCACCCAGGCGAGGGTGGAGAGCGGCTTGTCGATCTCGCTCATCGGGCGGGCGAGGGAAACGGCGATGCTGCCCGTCGTCCCACCGGGAACGGGGGCGATCTGCACCAGCGCGTACGTGTAGACGCGCATCCTCTCCCCGCGCGCGTTCTTCGCCGAGTGCAGGGTGTCGCGCTGTTTGCCCTCGGCCACCGCGATGTCCGCGGGGCTCACGTGGAGCGCATATGCGTCGGGGTCGATGCACACCGTGCCCCGGGAGTCGATGAGCTGAACGGTGTACCCGGTGAACGACTGCGGCGGCAGTGGCCTGGTGCCCTGGCAGTAGTTGTACAGGTCGCTCAGGTAGTTCTTGTCGACCTTGGAACTGCGCAGCGACGCGTCCATCTGCTGCTCCAGCTGCACCCGCGTCACGAACCAGCAGGCCGCCGCCACCGCCGCGACCGCCACCGCGACCGCCGTCGCCACCAGCAGCGCGAGCCGGGTCCGCAGGGGCAGGGCGCGGAGCCGGTGCAGGGTGCCGGTCATCCGTCACCGCCGCCGGAGCGGAGTGCGTAACCGACCCCCCGCACCGTGTGCACGAGCCGCGGTTCGCCGCCCGCCTCCGTCTTGCGGCGCAGGTACATCACGTACACGTCCAGGGAGTTGGAGCTCGGCTCGAAGTCGAAGCCCCACACGGCCTTGAGGATCTGCTCGCGGGTCAGCACCTGCCGCGGGTGTGCCAGGAACATCTCCAGCAGGGTGAACTCGGTACGGGTCAGTTCGACCCGGCGGGTGCCACGGGTGACCTCGCGGGTGGCCAGGTCCATCCGGAGATCGGCGAAGGCCAGCACATTGTCGTCGGGGACGCCGCCGCCCGCCGCGGCCGCGTACGAGCTGCGGCGCAGCAGGGCCCGGATACGGGCGAAGAGCTCGTCCAGCTCGAAGGGCTTGACCAGGTAGTCGTCGGCGCCCGCGTCGAGACCGGTGACCCGGTCGCCGACGGTGTCGCGGGCGGTGAGCATCAGGATGGGGGTGGTGGTGCCCGCGGAGCGGAGCCGGCGGGCCGCCGTCAGGCCGTCCATCCGCGGCATCTGGATGTCGAGGACGATGAGGTCGGGCGCGTACGCGTCGGCTCTGGCGAGGGCGTCGAAACCGTCGACGGCGACCTCGGTGCCGTACCCCTCGAACGCGAGGCTGCGCTGCAGGGCCTCACGCACGGCGGGCTCGTCGTCGACGATCAGGATGCGCTGCGGATCGTCTTCGGCGGGGCTCATCGCTCGTTTTCCTCTTCTCGTTCCGGGCGGACCGTGCTGCTTTCAGCCTCGCACGGCCGCGGCACGCCGTCGCGCGGCCCGGCGTTCGCGGGCCGTGGCGGCACGGACCTCCGGGACGCGGGGCGGCTCGGAGGTCCTGCGGCCGGCCAGTTCCGCGACGAGAGCGAGGGGCAGGGCCAGGTCGGCCGGGCCGGCGGGGATCCGGGTGGGAGGGTTCATGTCCGTCCTGTCTCCTCAGGAACCGTTGCCGGACCGCAGGGTGGCGAGGTCGGCCTTCAGCGTGTTCACCGGGATGGCGAAGCCGAGACCCACGCTGCCCGCGCCGGAACTGCTGGATCCGTCGGACGAACTCGCCGAGTACATCGCGGAGTTGATGCCGATGATCTCGCCGTTCATATTGATGAGCGCGCCACCGGAGTTGCCGGGGTTGAGCGAGGCGTCGGTCTGAATGGCCTTGTACGTGGTGGTGGAGTCGCCGGTGTCGCCGTTGAACTGCCGGCCGCCGAACTCGAACGGCCACTGCTCGCCGCCGCTCTGCCCGCCCTGCCCCCGCCCCTGGCCGCTGCCGTTCTCCTTGGCGACTGTGACATCGCGGTTCAGGGCGGAGACGATGCCGCTGGTGACGGTGCCGGTCAGGCCCTCCGGCGAGCCGATCGCGACGACCTGGTCGCCGACCGCGACCGCCGAGGAGTCGCCCAGCGTGGCCGTCTTCAGCCCGCTCGCACCCTGGAGCTTGATGAGCGCGAGGTCCTTGTCGGCGTCGGTGCCGACGACCTTCGCGGTGTACGTCCTGCCGGTGCTGAGCTTCACCTTGACCGATGAGGCGCCGGAGATGACGTGGTTGTTGGTGACGATCTCGCCGTCGGACGTGATGACCACGCCGGAGCCGGTGGACTCGCCCGCGGTCGAGGTCGCGTTGATCTCGACGATCATCGGCGAGACGGCCGCCGCGACACCGGCGACGGTCCCTTTGCTGCTCTGCGAGACGGTGGTGCCGGGGACGACGCCGCCGCCCGTGCTGTTCGTGTCGTTGCCGGTGAACTGCTGGACGAAGGCGGCGGTGCCGCCGCCGACGACGCCCGCCGCGATGGCCACGGCCGCCAGGAGTGCCACCGGCCGCCTGGCCCGGCGCCGGTGCGCGGCGGGCTCGGGGGCGGGCGGGTAGGACGGCGGCGGCGGGTAGGACGCGTCACCGTTGCCGTACGAGGGGTACATCGGGTACTCGCCGCTCGGGCGCTGGCTCTCTGTCATGTAAAAGAGCGTGACGGCCGAAGATGAGAGAAACCTGAGCACGCGCTGAGAAGCCCGGCAGAACCTCGTATGCCCGATATAAGGGAGTACGGCTTCCGTTGGGTCGTGGGGGAGTGCGAACGTGGCGGGGCGCGGGTGCCGCCCGCCCCGCCTGACGCATCCCGCCTAACGCACCCCGCCCGCGGGTTCCCCGCAGCCGCACGACCGTCGTACCACCAGCGCCGACGGGAACTGCTTCAGCCGCTCCCGGCGCGACCCCTGCACCCGCAACGAGTCGTCGAGCACCAGGTCCACGGCCGCCCGCGCCATCGCCGGGCGGTCCGAGAAGACCGTCGTCAGCGGCGGATCGGTCAGACCGGCTTCCTTCACGTCGTCGAAGCCCGCCACCGCGAGCTCCCCGGGCACATCGATCCGCAGCTCGCGCGCGGCCCGCAGTACACCGATGGCCTGGTCGTCCGTCGAGCAGAAGATCGCCGGCGGCCTGTCCGGCCCCGCGAGCAGCTTCAGCGCCACCTGATAGGCGTCGTAACGGTTGTACGGGGCCTGGAAGAGCCGGCCCTCCGTCGAGCGCCCCGACTCGTGCATCGCACGGCGCCAGCCCTCGACGTGGTCGGCGACCGGGTCACCGACCGACGGGGTCGACTCCACGCCGCCGAGGCACGCCACGTACTCGTTGCCGTGCTCCAGCAGGTGCCGGGTGGCGAGCTGGGCGCCGCCGACGTCGTCCGTGACGACCGCGACGTCGTCGATCGCCTCGGGCCGCTCGTGCAGCAGCACGACCCGCGCGTCCCACGCCTCGATCTCCGCCGCGGCCCGCTCGCTGGGGCCCTGGCTGACCAGGATCAGCCCGGAGACCCGCATGCCGAGGAAGGCCCGCAGATAGTGGACCTCGCGCTCGTCGCGGTAGTCGGAGTTGCCGACGAGCACCATCTTCCCGCGCTCGGCGGCGGCCTGTTCGACCGCGTGCGCCATCTCCGCGAAGAACGGCTGCCGGGCGTCCGGCACGATCATCCCTATGAGGTCGGTCCGCCGCGAGGCCATGGCCTGGGCAACCCGGTCGGGCCGGTAGCCCAGCTCCTTGATCGCGGCGAGCACCCGCTCGCGCGTGGCCGGGGCGACCGGCCTGGGTCCGTTGTTGATGACGTAGCTGACGACCGCGGTCGACGTACCCGCCAGTCTCGCCACATCGTCCCGCGTCACCTTGGCCACGCGCGGCAGTCTACGCGGATATACCTACCTGTTGGCAGGCCGGACCGGGGCTTCTTCCGGGGCCTCGGCCGCGCTCGGCTGCTCCGAACGGGTTACGGGTTCGGCGGCCCTCTCCGTCGTGGCCCGGGCCTTGGCCTCGGCCGCGCGCTCCACCTTCTCCGGTGTGACGAACCGGTAGCCGACGTTACGGACCGTGCCGATCAGCGACTCGTGCTCCGGGCCGAACTTGGCGCGCAGCCGCCGCACATGGACGTCGACTGTCCGCGTACCGCCGAAATAGTCGTAACCCCAGACCTCCTGGAGCAGCTGGGCGCGGGTGAAGACCCGGCCCGGGTGCTGCGCCAGATATTTGAGCAGTTCGAATTCCTTGAAGGTCAGGTCCAGGACGCGGCCCTTCAGCTTCGCGCTGTACGTCGCCTCGTCGACCGACAGATCGCCGTTGCGGATCTCCATGGGGGAGTCGTCGGAGCTGATCTGCTGCCGGCCGGTGGCCAGCCGCAGCCGGGCCTCGACCTCGGCCGGGCCCGCCGTGTCCAGCAGCACGTCGTCGATGCCCCAGTCGGCCGTGACGGCCGCGAGACCGCCCTCCGTCACCACGAGGATCAGCGGACAGCCCGGTCCGGTGGACCGCAGCAGCTGGCACAGCGACCGCACCTGCGGCAGATCGCGGCGGCCGTCGATCAGGATGACGTCGGCACCGGGGGTGTCGACGAGGGCGGGGCCTTCGGCCGGCGCCACCCGCACGCTGTGCAGCAGGAGACCGAGGGCCGGAAGCACCTCCGTCGACGGTTGAAGGGCATTTGTCAGAAGCAGCAGTGAACTCATCGCCGCCCACCTGCCTGGGTCGTCGGTCGATGATCGTGCGCGGTTCGCTCGCCCATTACGTCGGTCCTCCTCGTTCCCTGCGAGAGGGGCACTCCCGGGCCCGGCCCGGGGGAGTATGCGGCACTTCTTCGTACGGTTCGTGCCGGCTCGGTCACTGCTCGCCGTACGACGTTCGTCATCGTCCGTCATACGTTTTCTACGGGTGCGGCCCCGCGCCCCGGGACCGCTGAGCTTGTGGAAACGTCGCCGTAACAACGCCTGGAAAGCACAAAAGGACCCAGGGGCTGCTTTGCCCGGATCCTCTTCCCAGCAGAATAGCCCACATGAGTTCTGTGTCCGAGGGGCGATTTCGGAGTTCCTCTGTTCCCTTGATCACGCCCGGACTGCTGCGCACCCCGTTGCGGACCACGTTGCGGACCGATGACGGGGTCCGTATCGAGGCGGTGTACGAGCCGTGTACGGCAGATGCCGGGGCCGCTGCGGAAACATCCTTCGACGGTACCGCGATCGTGGTCGCGCACGGGTTCACCGGATCGGTGGACCGGCCCGCGGTACGGCGTGCCGCCGGGGTTCTCGGCCGGCGCGCGGCCGTGGTCACGTTCTCGTTCCGGGGGCACGGCGGGTCCGGCGGGCGGTCGACGGTGGGCGATCGCGAGGTGCTGGATCTGGCGGCGGCGGTGCAGTGGGCGCGGGCGCTCGGACACCGGCGGGTCGTGACCGTGGGGTTCTCGATGGGCGGCTCGGTGGTGCTGCGGCACGGGGCGCTGTGCAAGGGACGAGCCGGTGTGAGCGCGGAGCGCGGGGGGCGCATCGAAGCGTACGAGGGGGTGCATGCGGATGCGCGCGCCGATGCGGTGGTGGCCGTGAGCGCCCCCGCCCGCTGGTACTACCGGGGCACGGCCCCGATGCGCCGCCTGCACTGGGTGGTCACCCGGCCCGTCGGCCGGCTGGTCGGCCGCTACGGGCTCCGCACCCGGATCGACCACGACGACTGGGACCCGGTCCCGCTCTCCCCGGTCGGGGCGGCCCGGCTGATCGCCCCGGCCCCGCTGCTCATCGTGCACGGCGACCAGGATCCGTACTTCCCGCTGGACCACCCCCGGATGCTGGCCGAAGCGGCGGGCGACGGCGCCGAGCTGTGGCTGGAGCACGGCATGGGCCATGCCGAGAACGCCGCGGACGAGAGCCTGCTCACCCGCATCGGCGACTGGGCGGCGGCGCGGTGATTCATCTGATTCCTTTCGTGGATACCCCCGGCTTTAGAGCGCCCGGCGGTAGACGTCACTTCAGGCGCTTGGTGGTGGGCCGGCTGTCCCTGTAGCGCGGGGTCGCGCGGCGGATGGCCGGAGCCGTGCACGAGGGCGGCGATGACGTGCTCGAAGACAATCCGGTCTGGGATGCGCGGGTTGTGGCAGCCCAGCGGGTGGGTGTCCACGTGCTCGGGCAGCAGCGCCGCGAATTGGTCCCACAGGGGTTCGAGCAGGCAGGACGGCAGGACGGGCACGAGCTCTCCGGGAGTGAGAGGCGGGGGACGCGTGAGGCCGCGTCCCACTCGGTCCTCTCCGTCACGGCTGGGCAGACCGATGTCAGGGCCGGGTCGGTGTTCGGCGTCAGCAAAGCCGGGAAGGGATGGGCTACTTCCGCATAGCGTCGGCGATGCCCTTCCGTACGGCGGGCCACCGCCCGGAGGTGGTCTGGCGGGAAGGTGCTCGGGGCCGGGGGTCTGCAGCCCCCAGCAGCGTGAGCGATCGGTCAGCTCAGCCGGGCATCTGCGTAGGCGACCATCGCATCGCGCTGGTACTCGGCCAGCCCGGCAGTGACCTTGTCGTAGGCCGAACGAAACCGCGGGTCGTCGACGTAGGTCTGGCCCAGTCCCTTGTAGGCGGCCGCGTCCGGGGTCCAGAACCGGCAGATGCCCTGGTAGTGGGCGTCCACCGTTGGCGGACCGCGGTGCTCTGACCCGCAGGTTTGATTCTTACCTGTTGTCGCGCTAGTTTGTGAACCATGACCACTGACGTGAAGCGGGCATTCAAGTACCGCCTCTACCCGACGGATACGCAGGCAGCGGAGCTATCGCGTACCTTCGGATGCGTCCGGAAGGTCTACAACCTCGCCCTCGCCGTCCGCACGGAAGCGTGGGTGCGGGGGGAGCGGGTCAACTACAACGCCACCTCGGCGATGCTCACGGCATGGAAGAAGACCGACGAGCTGGCCTACCTCTGCGACGTTTCCTCCGTCCCGCTCCAGCAGGCGCTCCGCCACTTGCAGAGCGCGTTCGCGAATTTCTTCGGGAAGCGGGCCAAGTACCCCCGCTTCAAGTCGAAGAAGAGGTCCCGGGCCTCTGCCGAGTACACGACCAGCGGCTTCCGGTACCGCGATGGCGAACTCACCCTCGCGAAGATGAAGGAGCCGCTGGACGTCCGATGGTCCCGGCCGCTCCCGGAGGGTGCGGTGCCGTCCACGGTGACCGTGTCGCAGGACGCGGCCGGACGCTGGTTCGTGTCCGTGCTGTGCGACGACCCCGGGGTCAGGCCCCTCCCCGCCGTGGATACGGCGGTCGGAATCGATGTGGGCCTCACCTCCCTGCTGACACTGTCCACCGGGGAGAAGATCACCAACCCCCGTCATGAACGCAAGGACCGGGCGCGTCTCGCGAAGGCCCAGCGGGTCCTCGCGAAGAAGGCCAAGGGTTCCGCGAACCGGGTCAAGGCCCGGATCAAGGTTGCGAAGATCCATGCCCGGATCGCGGACCGGCGCCGGGATCACCTCCACAAGCTGACCACTCGTCTCGTGCGTGAGAACCAAACGCTCGTGATCGAGGATCTGACCGTGCGCAATATGGTCAAGAACCGGAGCCTGGCCCGCGCCATCAGCGACGCGAGCTGGGCCGAGTTCCGGAGCATGCTGGAGTACAAGGCCGCCTGGTATGGGCGGGAAGTGATCACTGTCGACCGCTTCTTCCCCTCCTCCAAGCTGTGCTCCCACTGCGGTGCGCTCGCCGCGAGCATGCCGCTGCACGTCCGTACTTGGACATGTGACAGCTGCGGCGTCACGCACGACCGCGACGGGAACGCGGCACACAACCTTCTGGCCGCCGGGCTGGCGGTATCGGTCTGTGGAGCCGGTGTAAGACCTCAACGGAGAACTCCGGACGGGCAGTCGGCGACGAAGCAGAAAACCCCACGGCGCGAGCCGTAGGAATCCCCCTCCTTCGGGAGGGGGAGGAAGTCAAGATGGACAGCTGATGCGAGAGCGAGAGAGAGGAGAGGAACTCCGCCATGTCTGCCGGAACGATCCGCTACTGGGCCGCCGCGAAGGCCGCCGCCGGGACCGCGGAGGAGCCGTACGCCGCTGCGACGCTCGCCGACGCGCTCGCCGCGGTGCGCGAACGGCACCCCGGCGAGCTCACCCGAGTGCTGCAAAGGTGCTCGTTCCTCGTCGACGGTGACCCCGTGGGGACCCGCAGTCATGAGACCGTACGTCTCGCCGAGGGCGGCACGGTCGAGGTGCTCCCGCCGTTCGCAGGAGGGTGAACCGCAGAACATGAGCAGCAACGATCAACAGCATCCGTACGGACAGGACCCGGGCCACGGCTACGGGTACGAGCCCGGTCACGCCCCGCTGAGCGACCAGGAGCCACAGCCCTCGCAGCCGTACGGGGAGCAGGCGTACGGACGACAGCAGGTGTACGGGGAGCAGGGACAGCAGGCGTACGGACAGCAGCCGTACGGGGAGCAGGCGTACGGACAGCAGGTGTACGGTCAGCAGGCGTACGGCGACCTGACCCAGGGCGCGCAGTCGTACGGGGACCAGGCGTACGACGGCCAGTCCTACGACGGCCAGTCCTACGGCGGCCAGTCCTACGGCGGCCAGTCGTACGGTCAGCAGGCGTCGTACGGAGCCCCGCGGCCGGCCGACCCGGTGTCCGCATGGCCGACCGGCCACCTGCCGGAGTCCGGCGCACCCGCGGCGCACGGCCCGCAGGAATTCGGTGTCGCGCAGACCTGGGAGGGCCAGACCTGGGACACCCAGTACCAGCCGACCATCCAGCCCGCACAGCCCGCGCAGCCCGCACAGCCCGCGCAGCCCGCACAGCCTGTGCAGCAGCCCGTTCCGGCTGCCGCCGAGACCGCCTATCTGCCGCCTTCGCATCCGCAGCGCGCCGTCGGCTCCTACCCGCTGCCTCCCGAGGCCCCGGCCGAGCCGGTCCGGGCGGACGTACCCGCGGACCCGCCCGCCGCCGCCACCGCGTCCGCGCTCGACGCCGCCGGATACACCGCCCCCACCACCCTGGGCAACAGCCGGATCACCGACGCCCAGCGCGCCCGCGCCGAGGGCCGCTCGCCGATCATCGCGCCGGGTATGCAGCCCGCCGCCCTCACCGCGGGACTCGGACTGCTCCTCGCCCTCGGTGCCGCGATCGGGCCGTACGCCCTGGTCGTACCGCTGGTGCTGCTCCAGGCCGTGACCGCGGCCGGGTGGTTCCGGCTGAACGGCATGTGGCCGGCCCGGCAGGGCATCGCGCTCGCGTTCGCCGGTGGCCTCGTCGCCGACATCGCGCTGCTCGCCGCGGGCCGCGAGAACGGACCGGCCGCCATCTTCGGCACCCTCGGCATCTGGGTGCTGCTCACCGTGGTCCTCCAGCTGCGCAGCCACGCGAGCGCCGACGAGCGGATGCAGGGGCTGATGGCCACCGTCGCCTCGGCCGCGCTCTCGGTCCTGGCCGCCGGACACCTCGCGGCGGTCCCGGACGCGGTGACGGTGGGCGGGGTGGCCGTCGCGGTCGCCGTCCTCGTCCGCGCGCTGCCGCTGCCCGGACCGGCCTCGGTCGTGGTGGCGCTGCTCGCCGCCGCGGGCGCCGGTGCCGCGGCGGGGGCGTTCACCGATTTCGGCACGAAGGGTGCGCTGCTCGGCCTCGCGGCGGGCGGTTGCGCGCTGATCGGGCTGCGGGTGGCGAGTTACGACTACCCGTCGCGGTTCGTCCACATGACGGCCGGTGTGGCACTGCCGCTCACCGCCGCCGCCCCCGCCGTCTATCTGCTCGGCCGCGCGATCTCGTAGCACGCACCGCCGCCGCCCCCTTCGGGAACCGAGCGGGAACCGAAGGGGGGCGTCCGCTCGTCGATCACCCCGGGCGTGCCGTGCATCCGTACCGGACGCGGGGGCGCCGGGGGTCCGGCCGGATGCAGGGTGGGGGAAAGAGCGGGCATGCGCGCACTGCGAATACTGCTGGTCACAGTGGTGGTTCTGGGCGGGATCTTCGTCGTCGTCGACCGGGCGGCGGTGTATTTCGCCGAGTCGGAGATCGAGGGCCGGGTCCACGTCACCGGCGCCACGATCGGCTCCACGGACGTCTCGATCAAGGGATTTCCGTTCCTGACCCAGCTCGCCGGTTCGCAGTTCGACGAGGTCGACGTCGAGATCACCGGCATCGAGACCGACGCCAACGGCCGCAGGATCCGGATCAACAGGATGAACGCCGCGCTGCACGAGGTGAAGCCGGCCGACGGCTACTCCGGCGCCACCGCCGCACGCGCCACCGGCACCGCCGTCATCTCGTACGAGGACCTGACCAAGGCCGCCGGCGACGGCGCCGTCGTCGAGTACGGCGGCAACGGCAAGGTGAAGGTGACCGGCACGGTCGACATCCTCGGCCGCCCGCTGTCGCGCAGTGTGCTCTCCACCGTCACCCTCGTCGACGGCCACATCCTCAAGGTGCACGCCGACAAGGTGCCGGGCGAGGGCATCCCCGGGCTGGAGGGTCTGGTGCGCCGGAAGACCGACTTCGAGCGGGAGGTCGGCGGCCTGCCCAGCGGCCTGAAGCTGCAGAAGATCCAGCCGACCGCCGACGGCCTGGAGATCTCGGTGGCGGGCACGGACGTACAGCTCGCCGGATAGGTTCCGCCGGGGCCGGGCAGTGGCCTCGGCGGCGCAGGGCACTTCGGGCCACATATTGAGACGGTCGTGTCCGATCCGCAGATGGCCGACGGGCGCGGACGGCAGGGGAGCCGCGCGGGAGGCGACGCCATCCAGCCGATGTCTCGTATTGCGGACGATCGAGTCTCAGGATGCGACACGGCGGTGACATGTCCGCCCGTACCTCCCTACGATCGGTCCCATGCAGTGCTCTATAGGCGGTCTCCCACAGTGGGGACGGGCGGATCTCACGAAGCGGCGGGCAGTGGACCTGTGCCGCGTCGCCGCCATGCTCTGTCGCACTGTCTGAGCGGGAGCCTTCGGCACCCCGCATTCCCCCGGCCCTTCGACCGATTCAGGGCCCATCCCGATCGCATGTCGCACGTGCGCCGCACCCTGCGCCGCCGTACATCCGCATCACGCACCGTCTCGCACCGTCTCGCCGCAGACTGCCCCGGAGGAGAACAGAATGAGCCGCAGTGACGTCCTGGTAGACGCCGACTGGGTCGAGGCCCACATCGAGGACCCGAAGGTCGCCCTCGTCGAGGTCGACGAGGACACCTCCGCGTACGAGAAGAACCACATCAAGAACGCGATCCGGATCGACTGGACCAAGGACCTCCAGGACCCGGTCCGCCGTGACTTCATCGACCAGGCGGGCTTCGAGAAGCTGCTGTCCGAGAAGGGCATCGGCAACGACACCACGGTCGTCCTGTACGGCGGCAACAACAACTGGTTCGCGTCCTACGCGTTCTGGTACTTCAAGCTCTACGGTCACCAGGACGTCCGCCTGCTCGACGGCGGCCGCAAGAAGTGGGAGCTCGACTCCCGCGACCTGGTCGACGGCGACCAGATCCCGTCCCGCCCGGCCACCGCGTACAAGGCCCAGCCGCAGGACGAGTCGATCCGCGCCTACCGCGACGAGGTCGTGAAGGCGATCGGCAGCCAGAACCTGGTCGACGTGCGGTCGCCCGACGAGTTCAGCGGCAAGCTGCTCGCCCCGGCGCACCTCCCGCAGGAGCAGTCCCAGCGCCCCGGCCACGTGCCGACCGCCCGCAACATCCCGTGGTCGAAGAACGCCAACGACGACGGCACTTTCAAGTCGGACGACGAGCTCAAGGCCCTCTACGAGGACGAGCAGGTCGACCTCGCGACGGACACCATCGCGTACTGCCGCATCGGCGAGCGCTCCGCGCTCACCTGGTTCGTGCTGCACGAGCTGCTCGGCCAGGAGAACGTCAAGAACTACGACGGTTCGTGGACCGAGTACGGCTCCCTCGTGGGCGTGCCGATCGAGCTCGGCGCCAACAAGTAACCACCAAGCAACTCCGCACGACCCGGACCGGTACCACCCGGACCAGGACGCCCCCCGACCCAGAAGGACAGAACACCATGTGTGGAGCAAAGGCCGGCGGCCCCGACGCTTCGACCATCAAGCCCGGTGAGACCACCATCCAGGGCAGCGTGACCCGCGACGGCGAGCCCGTCACCGGCTACGTGCGCCTGCTGGACTCGACCGGCGAGTTCACCGCGGAGGTCCCGACCTCGGCGACCGGACAGTTCCGCTTCTACGCGGCCGAGGGCACGTGGACGCTCCGCGCCCTCGTCCCGGGCGGCAGCGCCGACCGCACGGTCGTGGCGCAGACCGGTGGCCTCTCCGAGGTCGCCATCGCCGTCTAGTTCGCACGCGGGAGCCTGCCCGGCCGACCGGCCCGGTGGGCTCCCGCGACACCTCACCGGCCGAAGGGCCGTACCCCAGAGGTTGGACGCCTTCTGAAGCGGGGTACGGCCCTTCGTGCCATTCGCGTGTGCGCGTAACGGGCCTACGCTTGATTTATGTACGCCCGACGCCGTCGCGGCTATTTCCTGATGATGGGCGCCTGCATCGTCCTCTTCGTGTCGGCCTGGGCATTCGTCCGGCTGTGGTCGATGCCCGCCGCGATAGCGATGTGTCTCGTCGCCATGGTCATCCCGCCCGTCGCGGCCATGATCGCCAACCGCCGGGGCCCGGAGGACCGCTGGTGGGACGATCCGTCCGGCGACCCGAAGTCCGACGAGTGGTGGGACGAACTCGACGGCAAGAAACGGCACTAATGGGGGCGGGGCGGGGGCGCGTGCCCGTGGTGCGCGTGGCGCGTCAGTAGACCAGGGCCTGGACGCCCTCGGCCATGATCTCGCTGACGAAGACCTGCGCGCCCGCGATCCGTACGCCCTCCAACACGTCCTGTTCGGTGATGTCGCGCCGGGCCGCGCACTGCGTGCAGAGGGTGATCTGCCCGCCCGCCCGGATCGACTCGATCAGATCCGGCAGCGGCGCGGCGTGCGGCAGTTCGAACTCCGCGGCGCGGCCCGGCAGAGCGAACCAGGAGGATTCCCCGGTCAGCCAGAGGGAGACCTCCACGCCGCTGGCGACGGCGACCGCGGCCACCGTGAACGCCTGCGAGCAGCGCTCGGCTGAGTCGGCACCGGCAGTCACCTTGATCACGAGCTTCTTCGGCATGTGCCGAACTGTAATCGCCAGGCGGGCAACCTCATCGTTCCGGACTTCCACGAAGGCCGGAACGGCGCCGGCAAGGGCAAAGAGGGCACGGAGAGCGTGCCGTTCCACCGGACGCCGATCCTGCGGAGCCGGCTGCTGGGCTGACCCGTCCCCCGGCGGACCCCACGCACGCCCCGAACCGACGGGCCGGGCCCCGAGCCATTAGGCTGGGGCCCGGCCCCATACTGCTGCCCTACCGCTCGTTCCAAGGAGTTCCCGTGCTTGAGGCATTCTTCTCCGCCCTGCTGGTGCTGGTCTGCGTCGGCGTTCTCGCCTTCGCCGGCCTGACCGTGAAGAAGCTCTACCAGGGTCAGCGCTGACCTTCCCCGCCCCCGCCCCCTCACAGATCGTCTGAGCCACTCATGATCGAGATCCCGTCCGACCTCCACCCGGACCTCGTCCCGCTGGCCTTCCTCCTCGGCAACTGGGCGGGCGCGGGTGTCGCCGACTTCCCGGGCGCCGAGCAGTGCAACTTCGGCCAGGAGGTCTCCTTCAGCCACGACGGCCGGGACTTCCTGGAGTACACCTCGCACACCTGGGTGCTCGACTCCGAGGGCAAGAAGGTCAAGCCGCTGGAGTCCGAGTCGGGCTACTGGCGCATCGACAAGGAGCGCAAGGTCGAGGTCGTCATGGTCCGCGACCAGGGCGTCATCGAGATCTGGTACGGGGAGCTGGCTGACAAGAAGCCGCAGATCGACCTGGTCACCGACGCGGTGGCGCGCACCGCGGCCTCCGGCCCGTACAGCGGTGGCAAGCGTCTCTACGGCTATGTGAAGAGCGACCTGATGTGGGTCGGCGAGAAGGCCACCCCGGAGGTGGAGCTGCGCCCGTACATGTCGGCGCACCTGAAGAAGGTCGTCACCCCGGAAGAGGTCGAGGCGATGGCGAAGAGCCTCGGCGACCTCCCGGACGACGGCATCGCCTTCTTCAAGTAGTTCAAGAAGCCCTTCGGGTCCGGGTCCACGCCGGAGCAGTTCACGGAATCTCCCGGACACAGCTGTGGCCAGGTGTTCACCCGGTCCTACACTGGGCCCGTGGTGAGCACCGACTGGAAGACCGATCTCCGGCAGCGCGGCTATCGGCTGACGCCGCAGCGGCAGCTTGTCCTCGAAGCCGTCGACACGCTGGAACACGCGACGCCCGACGACATCCTCGCCGAGGTGCGCAGGACCGCGTCCGGCGTGAACATCTCCACCGTCTACCGGACGCTCGAACTCCTGGAGGAGCTGGAGCTGGTCAGCCACGCCCATCTGGGGCACGGGGCGCCGACGTACCACCTGGCCGACCGCCACCACCACATCCATCTGGTCTGCCGCGACTGCACGAACGTCATCGAGGCCGATGTCGGGGTCGTCGCCGAGTTCACCGCGAAGCTGCAGGACAGCTTCGGGTTCGAGACGGACATGAAGCACTTCGCGATCTTCGGCCGCTGCGCCGACTGCACGGCGAAGGCGGCATCCGGGGACGCGGCACGGACGGCCGACGCGGCCGGACCCAAGGCATAGGACCGGCCCGTCCCGAGCCGCAAATCGCGTCGTACGCTGGTCGCATGAAGAGCCCTCTGCTGTCCCTGCCCGGCGCGGTCCCCGCCGAAGGCCGCGACGAAGGCGTCGCCGCGCACTACGGTGACCTGTTCCGCGAGCAGCGCGCCCTCGCCGACGGCTCCGGCCTCGTCGACCTCTCGCACCGCGCCGTCGTCACCGTCACCGGCAGCGACCGGTTGGCCTGGCTGCATCTGCTGCTCACCCAGCACGTCAGCGAACTCGCCCCGGGACAGGCCACCGAGGCCCTGATCCTCACCGCGCACGGACACATCGAGCACGCCCTCTATCTCGTCGACGACGGCGAGACCGTGTGGATGCACGCCGAACCGGGCACGCAGGGCGACCTCGTCGCCTATCTGGAGTCCATGAAGTTCTTCTACCGGGTCGAAGTCGCCGACCGCACCGAGGACTTCGCCGTCGTGTATCTGCCGGCCGGCTCCATCGCGGAGGTCCCGGACGGGGTGACGGTACGGGAGACGGCGTACGGCCGGGATCTGTTCCTGCCCCGCGCCGACCTGGAGGCGTACGCGGCCGCACACGGCCCGGTGGCCGGCATCCTGGCGTACGAGGCGCTGCGCGTCGAGGCGCACCGCCCGCGCCTCGGTTTCGAGACCGACCACCGCACCATCCCGCACGAGCTGGGCTGGATCGGCACCGCCGTCCATCTCCAGAAGGGCTGCTACCGGGGCCAGGAGACCGTGGCCCGGGTGCAGAACCTGGGCAAGCCGCCGCGGCGGCTGGTCTTCCTGCACCTCGACGGCAGCGAGGTCGTGCTGCCCGGACACGGCACCCCCGTACGGCTCGCCGCGGACGGCGCCGAGGGCCGGCAGCTGGGCTTCATCACGACGTCCGCCCGCCACCACGAGCTGGGGCCGATCGCGCTGGCCCTGGTCAAGCGGAACGTGGCAGTGGACGCGGAGCTGCTCGCGGGGGATACGGCCGCCGCCCAGGAGACGGTCGTGGAGCCGTAACCGCACGCAGATTCTCTACGCGCGACCGTCTGCGGCGTCTGCGCCGTCCGTACCGATGTACCGAGTGCACGGCCCGACCTCTGTCCGGGGTCGGGCCGTGGGCCGGTTCAGACCTCGACGAGGACGGTGAACGGGCCGTGGTTCGTGAGCGAGACCCGCATGTCCGCCCCGAACCGGCCGGTCTCCACCTGCGCGCCCAGCGCCCTCAGCTGCGCCACCACCTCGTCGACCAGCGGTTCGGCGACCTCGCCGGGCGCCGCGGCGTTCCACGTGGGCCTGCGCCCCTTCCGGGCATCCCCGTAGAGAGTGAACTGAGAAATCACCAGAAGTGGTGCATTCACATCGGAGCAGGACTTCTCGCCCTCCAGAATGCGGACCGACCAGAGCTTGCGGGCGAGCTGCGCCGCCTTCTCCGGGGTGTCCCCGTGGGTGACCCCGACCAGCACACACAGCCCTTCACCGACGATTTCGCCGACGGTCTCGGGCCCGCCCGACGCGCCCGTGCCGTCGGCCACCGTGACGCTCGCACCGTCCACCCTCTGCACCACTGCACGCATATGGACCAACCTATCCTGGCCAACCTGTCTTGGGCTGAACGGGTACAGAGCATCCACATATGCCCCACCGGAGTGGCACCATGCTGGGAAGGCGGTGTGCCGACGCACCGGTCGAGGGGATGGACACCAGCATGAGTACCTATGGAACCGGGCAGTCCCCCGGCGCCGTGCCGGTCACGCGTACCGGCACCAGTACGAGTACGAGTACCGGTATCAGTACGAGTGCGGGTACCGGTATCAGTACGGGTACCGGCACCAGCACCAGCACCACCACCGGTACGAGTACCAGCACCTTGCGCCCACCCGTCCAGCGAACCGGTCACGCATACCTGGACGGCCCGTCCGCGGGACCGCAGCCGGAGCTGGGCGGCCTGTGCCTGCCGGAGCTGCGCACACTGCGTCGCGACGCGCAGCGCGACGAGGCCGACCTCAGCTATGTGCGGCGGCTGATCCAGGGCCGGATCGACATCCTGCGGGCCGAGCTGGCCCGCAGACGGGATCCGGAGACACCAGTGGTGGACCGGCTCTCGGAGATCCTCGCCGACACCCCGTCCCGGCACCGCTCCTCCGCCCGGCACGTCACGCTCACCACGCCGCGCAGCGACGAGTACCGCCGGCTGGCGGCCGAGACGCTCGCCGAGGTCGAACTCTCCGACCTCGACGCCCGTACGGACGACGAGCTGCACATCGCGATGGGGCGCCTGGTCCGCTACGAGCAGCAGGTCTCCCGCCGCCGTCACCAGCTGCAACGCACCGCTGACGATTGCAGTGCGGAGATCGCCCGCAGGTACCGTGACGGTGAAGCACAAGTAGACGACCTGCTCGCCTGAAGCGACCCTTCCGGGGGCAGGTTCCGCCCGTCCCCGGAAGGCCACCATGACCTCCAGCGCCGCCCCCGCCGCCCCCTCCGCCATATCCCCCGCCCACCCCGTCCTGGCCGAGGTCGTACGGTCCGGCTTCGTGGAGGGCCGTCACCGGGGCTCGCTGGTCCTCCTGGCCGCCGACGGCAGTGTGGAACGGGTCCTGGGCGACCCGGCGGCGCCGGTCTTCCCCCGTTCGTCCAACAAGCCGATGCAGGCCGCGGCCGTGCTGCGGGCCGGGCTCGACCTGTCCGGGGAGCGGCTGGCACTGGCTGCCGCGAGCCACTCCGGCGAGGGCTTCCACCTCGAACTCGTAGGCAAGATGCTCGCCGAGCACGGGCTGACCCCCGGCGATCTGCAGACCCCGCCCGATCTGCCGCTGGACCCGGCGGAGGCGGAGACGTATCTCGCCGCGGGCAACGTCCGGGAGCGGATCACCATGAACTGCTCCGGCAAGCACGCGGCGATGCTCGCAGTGTGCGCGCTGAACGGCTGGGACCGGGCGTCCTACCTCGACCCGTCGCACCCGCTCCAGCAGCTGGTCCACCAGGTGGTCGAGGAGGCGGCCGGCGAGCCGGTCGCGGCGGTCGGGACGGACGGGTGCGGGGCGCCGCTGATGGCGATCAGTCTGGTGGGTCTGGCGCGGGCCTTCCGCACGTTCGTGCTGGCCGAGCCGGGGACGGCGGAGCGCCGGGTCGGCGACGCGATGCGGGCCCACCCCGAGTACGTGGCGGGAACGCGCCGCCCCGACACCTGGCTGATGCGGGAGGTGCCGGGCACGCTCTCCAAGATGGGCGCGGAGGCGGTGCAGGCGGTGGCGCTGGCGGACGGCCGGGCCGTGGCCTTCAAGATCGACGACGGCGCGACGCGGGCGCTCGGCCCGGTGCTGGCCCGGTCGCTGCGCCTGCTCGGCATCGACGCCCCGGTGGTCTCCCGGATCGGACGCACGCCGCTGCTGGGCGGCGGCGGTGAGGTCGGCGAGATCAGGGCGGCGTTCTGAGCGGATTCCGCGGTCCCGGGAAACTGGGCGACAACTCGCGAGCCGGGTGTCTAGCGTGGCTCACATGGTCCCTGACGTCCGTACGATCACCGCTTCCGAGTTCCCCGACTGGCTGCGCGCCAAGCACACCGGCTTTCTGCAGCCGCCGACGGGAACGGAACAAGAGGCCGAACGGCGGCTCCCGCTCACGGATCTCGCCCGCGTACAGGGCGCGTTCGACGGCGGGCGGTGCGTGGCCACGTTCCATTCGTTCGCACAGGAGCTCACGGCCGTCGGCGGTGCCACGGTGCCGGCCGACGCGATCGCCAACGTCACGGTGTCGCCCACGCACCGCCGTCGCGGACTGCTCAGCCGGATGATGGCCACGGACCTGGCGGCGGCGAAGGAGCGCGGCGACGTGGTCGCCACACTGATCGCCGCCGAGTACCCGATCTACGGGCGGTACGGCTTCGGTCCGGCGGCGTGGACCACCGAGTGGGAGATCGACGTACCGAGGGCGGGCCTCGACCCGCGCTGGTCGGGCCCCTCCGTGCAGGACGGCGGCCGGATCGACCTGGTGAGCGGTGCCGACGTACGGAAGCTGGGCCCGGCCCTCCACGACCGGCTGCGCGCCCGGCAGCACGGTGTGGTCAGCCGCGACGCCCGCTGGTGGGAACTGAACACCGGCGAGGTCCCGTCCGGTCCCGAGGCCTGGAAGGAACCCTTCTACGCGGTCTACAGCAACGCGGCCGGTGAGCCGGACGGTCTGATCGCCTACCGCGCCGACGACAACTGGGGCGAGGCCAAGCAGCCGCTGAACCGGGCCACGGTGCTCGGGCAGATCGCCGTCACCCCGGCCGCGGAGCGCGCGCTGTGGCATTTCGTCTGCTCGATCGACTGGATCACCACGGTCCGCACCGGTTACCGCGCCCCCGACGACCTGCTGCCCCTCCTGCTCCCGGACCCACGCGCGGCCCGCATCGTGACCCACGCGGACTGGCTGTGGGTGCGCGTCCTGGACGTCGTACGCGCTCTGGAGGCCCGTACGTACGCGGTACCCGGCGCGCTGGTCCTGGACGTCCACGACACCACGGGCCTGACCACCGGCCGCTACCGCCTGGACGCCTCCCCGGCCGGCGCGAGCTGCACCCCCACCTCGGCCGAAGCCGATCTCGCCCTGGACGTAAGGGAGTTGGGGACGCTCTACCTGGGCGACGAGTCGCCGGTCCGACTGGCGGCGCTGGGCCGCATCGAGGAACGCACGCCGGGTGCGGTGGCGCTGGCGGAGGGGATGTTCCGGGCGGCGCGGCGGGCTTGGTGCCCGGACATGTTCTAGGAACGGCCCCGGCCTGCCGCCGACGGCAGGTCACGCCGAGCCGCCGCCGGCCGTCGGTGGGGACGACGAGGCAGGGCTACGAGAACTGGTTCACGGCACAGGCGCCGCATGCCCCGGCCCCGCCACCGGGTCCGGCAGCTCGGCCGTCACCAGCGACTGCGGCCCGCCCAGCTCCCTGACCAGCACCGCGCGCATCTGGACCACACCCTTCCGGCTGTCGGCGTCCGGCCTGCCCGGCGCCCGTGCGACCACTCTCGGACGTCAAGTCCGGTTGAGGTCAAGGCGTACGCTTCATGGTCATGAGCGGAGACACACCCGGGACGGCGGAGCCTGCGGGCCCCGCGCCGCATGCGCCGATGAGCCTGCGTGAGCGGAAGAAGCAGCTGACGTACCAGGCGATCTCCGATGCCGCGATCGCGATGTTCCTGGAGCGGGGCTTCGACAAGGTCTCGGTGGCGGAGGTGGCGGCCGCCGCGGACATTTCCAAGCCGACACTGTTCCGGTACTTCCCGGCCAAGGAGGACCTGGCCCTGCACCGCTTCGCCGACCACGAGGACGAGTCCGCCCGCGTGGTCGCCGCCCGCGCGGACGACGAGTCGCCCCTGGACGCCCTGCGCCGCAACTTCCTGGCAGGCCTGGAGCGACGCGACCCGGTGACCGGGCTCTGCGATGTGCCGGCGGTGCTGGCGTATCAGCGGCTGCTGTACGGGACGCCGTCCCTGGTCGCCCGCCTGTACACCTACCAGGGCCGCTCGGAGGCGGCGCTCGCCCGTGCGCTGGGCGACGGGGTGCGGGACAGGCTGGCCGCGGGCCAGATCAACGCCGTACTGCGCATCCTGGCCCTGGAGAACTGGCGGCGGATCGAAGCGGGGGAGAGCGCGGACCAGGTGTACGACGGCGCGGTCGAGGCGGCCGAACTCGCCTTCGTGCAACTGCGGTCGGGACTCGGGGCGCAGTAGCGGCCGACACGGTGCGCGGCCACGACCGCCCGCTGAGCGCGGGGCCGCTCAGGCAGGGACGTCGTCGGCGTGCAGCACCGCTTCGGCGATCTTGCGCACCCGGTCGCGCGTGATGCCGGTGCGCTGTTCCACGGCGAGGGGATGGTCGGTGGGCTCCAGCTCGATCCGGGGACGCAGGCCGATCGGGCGGGTGTGGGCATTCGTCTTGAGGTTGGTCGTGCGGGGCGAGTACAGCCCCAACTCGGTGCTCAGCCAGCCGAAGTACGGCGGCTCGAACTCCCGGCCGGGGGTCTCCCACACGTCGAGGGCGCGCCCGAAGTTCTCCCGGCTGAGCGAGACCCAGACGCCCCAGGAGAACGGTTCCTCGCTGCCGAGGACGGGTATCTCGATCAGACCCTTGATGAAGTAGTGCTCGTGTCTGACGACGCACTGGTCCGAGGAGAGCATGCTGTCGGGATCGTTCTCCAGGCTCGCGTCCCAGACGTCGGGTGCCATGGTCGAGTACCCCATCGGAAGTTCCGCGTGGTGTTCGCCGCAGCAGGAGCAGGTGTAGCCGGGGTCGATAGCCATGGCGGGATCCTAGGCCCTGTGGTCCCGGGGGGCGGGCGTACGAGGTCCGTTCCCTCGCGTGCACCCGCCCCCGCGCCTACACGGAACGGCCGAGCATGCCCTCTCGTACGGCGGCCCACTCCAGGGAGTGGCGGATGCCCTCCGCCAGCGAGTACCGCGGCTGCCAGCCCAGCAGCCGCTTCGCCCGGTCGCTCCCGGTGTACGCCCCCGCGACATCGCCCGGCCGGGCTTCGGCGTCGACCGCGGGCACAGGTGCTTGGACCACGCTGTTGAAGGCGTCGAGGAGCTCGCGCACGGTGGTGCCCGTGCCGGTGCCCAGGTTGATGACGGTGGAGGTGGCCGCCGGCCCGGACCCCGCGACCGGCAGGACGGAGTCGAAGGCGCCGAGCGCGGCCACATGTGCGGCGGCGAGGTCCCAGACATGGACGTAGTCGCGCACGCCCGAACCGTCGCGCGTCGGGTAGCCGGTTCCGGTGACCTGGAACGCGGTGCCTTCCTCCTGCGCCTGGATCATCTTGCCCAGGGCGTGGCTCGGGCGCCGCAGCTGAAGTCCCGTACGCATCTTCGGATCTGCGCCGATCGGGTTGAAGTAGCGCAGGGACAGCACGCGCAGAGGCTGCGTGGCGGCGATGTCGGTGAACATCGCCTCGCACACCGCCTTGGTGCGCGCGTACGGGCTCTGCGGGGCGACGGGGGAGTCCTCGTCGACCGTCAGATCGGCGTCCGGGCCGTAGATGGAGGCGGACGAGCTGAAGATCATGCGGGTACAGCCGTTGCGCAGGAGGTGGCCGGCGAACTCCAGGCTCTTGGCCACGTTCGCCCGGTAGTACCCGATCGGGTCGCATGAACCGCACGAGCCGCACCAGGCGCGCGGATCGTACGGCCACGCGGCAACGTTCAACCCCGTTTGTCTCGTGTTCGTCGAGGGTTGCGGGCGTCCGGCGGATGCCGATCAGGCGTCCGCCGGAGGGCACCGGGATCAGTGGCCCGAACGGAGCTCCATGACGTCGGCGACCACGCAGCTGACGTTGTCGGGGCCGCCGGAGCGGTTGGCAAGGGCGATGAGTTCGCGCACTGCCTGCTCAGGATCGCCGATCGCGGCGAGTGCCCGGTGAATCTCTTCGTCCGGCACGACGCTCGACAGGCCGTCGGAGCAGAGCAGATAGCGGTCGCCCTGCCGCGCGTCGTGCAGGCGCATGTCGGGCGTGACTTCGGCGTCCCCGGACAGGGCCCGGATCAGCAGCGATCGCTGAGGGTGGGAGACGGCCTCCTCCGGGCTGAGGCGCCCTTCGTCGACCATCGACTGCACCACGGTGTGGTCATGGGTGATCCGGAAGAGCTCTCCGGCACGCAGGAGGTAGGCGCGGGAGTCGCCGATGTGGACAAGGGCCAGCTGTGAACCGGTCCAGAGCATCGCGGTGAGCGTCGTGCCGACCTCTTGCGATGAAAGGCCGGCTCCGGCGACTCCGCGGACGGCCCGACCGGCCTGTTCGACGGCGTCTTCGAGGGCGTTGAGGAGACTGCCCGCGGGAACGTTGTCGGTTTCCAGGCGCTTGAGCACGTCGACGGCTGCTGCGCCGGCGGCTGCTCCGCCGGCCCCGAAGCCGTCGGCGACGGCAAGGAGGCGTGATCCGGCATAGGCGGTGTCCTGGTTGCTCTCACGGACGAGTCCGGTGTCGGACAGTGCGGCGTAACGGATTTCCAGCGGCCGGGTGATCGGGGTCATGGCGGGGTCCTTCCGGGACAGGTGATCGACGAGGAAGGCGGCCAGGTCCCGCCGTGCGGCGGTGTCGGCCTCGACCTGTGCCCAGAACGCGCGGACCTCCTGGGCTGCTGCGGCCGCGTCCAGCGTGCAGACGTGCTGGATGCGAGCCAGCGGCATGCCCAGGCGGCGCAGCCAGGCCACCAGCCGGGCCCGGTCCAACTGTTCCGGGGCGTAGAGCCGGTAGCCGGTCACCGGGTCGACGCGAGCGGGGGGCAGCAGTCCGAGCTCGTCGTAGAGACGCAGCGCCTTCGGTGACAGCCGGGACGCCTTCGCGAACGTCCCTATGGTCAGCAGCCCCATGCCCGCTCTCCTCCTCGTGCCGAGCAGGTCGCCCGGCCCCACCGATGCTGTGGCCTCCCCCAAGGTGAAGGTCAAACGGTGGGCGACTGCCCTGCGGCCGGCCGCCGTGCGGGTGCCCCGGACCGGGATCGGCCGGACATCGGCGGCGCGCTGTCCGGCCGATCCCGGTCCGGTCCTCGCACACCGGATCCAGTGTGCGAGAACCCGTCCCACGGGGCCGCCCCGGTCAGGCGCCGACGTAGGCCGCGAGGTGCTCGCCGGTGAGGGTGGAGCGGGCGGTGACGAGGGCGGCGGGTGTGCCCTCGAAGACGATCCGGCCGCCGTCGTGGCCGGCGCCGGGGCCGAGGTCGATGATCCAGTCGGCGTGCGCCATGACCGCCTGGTGGTGCTCGACGACGATGACCGACTTGCCGGAGTCGACGAGCCGGTCGAGCAGGCCGAGCAGCTGCTCGACGTCGGCGAGGTGCAGGCCGGTGGTCGGCTCGTCGAGGACGTAGACGCCGCCCTTGTCGGCCATGTGGGTGGCCAGCTTGAGCCGCTGCCGCTCGCCGCCGGACAGCGTGGTGAGCGGCTGGCCGAGGCTGAGGTAGCCGAGCCCGACGTCGGCGAGCCGCTCGAGGATGCGGTGCGCGGCCGGTGTGCGCGCCTCGCCGTCGCCGAAGAACTCCTCGGCCTCGGCCACCGACATCGCGAGCACCTCGCTGATGTCGCGCCCGCCGAGGTGGTACTCGAGCACCGATGCCTGGTACCGCTTCCCCTCGCACTCCTCGCAGGGGGTGGCGACGCCGGCCATCATCGCCAGGTCGGTGTAGACGACGCCGACGCCGTTGCACGTGGGGCAGGCGCCCTCGGAGTTGGCGCTGAACAGGGCCGGCTTCACGCCGTTGGCCTTCGCGAACGCCTTGCGGATCGGGTCGAGCAGTCCGGTGTACGTTGCCGGGTTGCTCCGTCGCGAGCCCTTGATCGGGCTCTGGTCGACCGACACCACGCCCTCGCCGACGGGGATCGACCCGTGCACGAGCGAACTCTTGCCGGAGCCGGCGACGCCGGTGACGACGGCGAGCACCCCGAGCGGGATGTCCACGTCGACGCCCTGCAGGTTGTTCGCCGTCGCGCCGCGGATCTCCAGCGCGCCGGTCGGCTTGCGTACCGTCTCCTTGACGGCGGCCCGGTCGTCGAGATGGCGGCCGGTGACGGTGTCACCGGCCCGCAGCTCCTCGACAGTGCCCTCGAAGCACACGGCGCCGCCCGCCGTACCGGCGCCGGGGCCGAGGTCGACGACGTGGTCGGCGATCGCGATCATCTCCGGCTTGTGCTCCACGACGAGCACCGTGTTGCCCTTGTCCCGCAGCCGCAGCAGCAGGTCGTTCATCCGCTGGATGTCGTGGGGGTGCAGCCCCGCGGTGGGCTCGTCGAAGACGTACGTGACGTCGGTGAGCGAGGAACCGAGGTGGCGGATCATCTTGACGCGCTGCGCCTCGCCGCCCGACAGCGTGCCCGCCGGCCGGTCGAGCGCGAGGTAGCCGAGGCCGATCTCCACGAACGAGTCGAGGGTCTCCTGCAGCGATGCGAGCAGCGGCGCCACCGAAGGCTCCTCGAGGCCGCGGATCCATTCGGCCAGGTCGCGGATCTCCATCGCGCAGGCGTCGGCGATGTTGATCCGCTCGATCCTCGACGACCGGGCCCCCTCGCTCAGCCGCGTCCCGTCGCACTCGGGGCAGGTGGTGAAGGTGACCGCCCGCTCCACGAACGCCCGGATGTGCGGCTGCAGCGCCTCCTTGTCCTTGGACAGGAACGACTTCTGGATCTTGGGGATCAGCCCCTCGTAGGTGAGGTTCACGCCCTCGACCTTCACCTTGGTCGGCTCCCGGTGGAGGAAGTCCTGCATCTCCTTCTTGGTGTACTTGCGGATCGGCTTGTCCGGGTCGAGGAGGCCCGACTCGGCGTAGACCCGGACCGTCCAGAAGCTGTCGGACTTCCAGCCGGGGATGGTGAACGCGCCCTCGGCGAGCGACTTGGAGTCGTCGTAGAGCTGGGTGAGGTCGATGTCGGAGACCGTGCCCCGGCCTTCGCAGCGCGTGCACATGCCGCCGGTGCGGGAGAAGGTCGCCTTCACCGCCTTCTTGGCACCGCGCTCGACGGTGATCGCGCCGCTCGCCCGGACCGAGGCGGTGTTGAAGGAGTAGGCGCCGGGCGGGCCGATGTGCGGCTTCCCGAGCCGGCTGAAGAGGATGCGCAGCATCGCGTTGGCGTCGGTGGCGGTGCCGACCGTGGAGCGGGGGTCGCCACCCATCCGCTGCTGGTCGACGGCGATCGCGGTCGTCAGTCCTTCGAGTACGTCGACCTCGGGACGTGCCAGCGTCGGCATGAAGCCCTGCACGAAGGCGCTGTACGTCTCGTTGATCAGCCGCTGCGACTCGGCGGCGATCGTGTTGAACACCAGCGAGCTCTTGCCCGAGCCGGAGACGCCGGTGAACACCGTGAGGCGGCGCTTCGGGATCTCTATGCTGACGTTCTTGAGGTTGTTCTCGCGCGCGCCGTGCACGCGGATCAGATCGTGGCTGTCGGCAGTGTGCGGCGCGGACGACTGCGTGTCCGTCCTCGTGGCCATGCTCATCGTGTCTCCATCTGTCGGGCGGGGCCGCTTTCGCGGTCCCCGTCGGCATCGCCCGGCTCGATCCGACCGGCTTCGAGCGGTACGCCTGGTTCTCCTTCGCTTCGGCCCGTGAAGCCTCTGGGCCCCGGCCACGAGGCGCGCCCGGCCGAGGCGTCGGACCGACCAGCGGCCGTCGCGCGACGGATCGCGGTCCGGCGTCTCGTTCGCGTCGCGCCAGGCAGGATGCGGCGCGGGGAGAAGCGGAACCAGCGGTACGGGGTGGGCGGCGCACGCAGGTCGAAACCGGTGCGCGCGGCGCACCGGTCACCCCGCCCCTACGGCAGCGCGTCGACCCCGTGGGCCTCGGCTTCCCCCGCGATCATGGACACGCCGCGGGTGTGGGCCGGCCCCGGTCGAGGATAGCGGCACCGGTTACGGCGCAGGGTCCGCCGATATCAGGTCCGCCGATATCAGAGCGGATCCCCGAGGCGGGACACGGGACACGGGATGTCCTGTCCGGCCGGGGGTGAGGCAGGGCGGCGCTACGACCCGAGGTGTCCCGTCACGATGACTGCGGCCTGTGGGCGAGGAAGAAGGCCTGCCGACCCTGTCGGGGCTTCTCGCGCTCGTCGGGTTCACGGATCAGCCGGGCGTCCACGACGAGGCCGGCCTCGCTCATCAGGTCGGCGATGTGATCGGGAGACATCCAGTAGACATCGAGCGACAGTTCGTGGCCGTATGCCTGGTCCAGATGCCGGAGCCGGTCCCCGACCTTGAAGGCCAGGAGCATGTGGCCGCCCGGGGCCAGCACCCGGTGACATTCCGCGAACACGGTCGGCAGCAGCTCGGGTGGGGTGTGGACGGTGGAGTACCAGGCGACGATGCCGCCGAGACTGTTGTCTTCCAGGTCCAGAGCGGTCATCGATCCCTCTTCGAACCGAAGACCCGGGTGTGTCCGGCGGGCGACCGCGATCATCTCGGGGGAGAGGTCGATGCCGAATGCTTCCACTCCGAGTGAGCGGAGGTGGGCCGTGATGCGGCCGGGGCCGCAGCCGAGGTCGGCGACCGGCCTCGTGCCTGGTGCCTGCACGAGTTCGGAGAACGCGACGAGCATGGCGCGGTCCAGCGGTTTGGTGTTCAGTTCGTCGCGGACGAGCCTCTCGTAGTCGACCGCAACGGTGTCGTAGGCGGTCCGAGTGGTGTGCAGGTAGGTGGCTTCGGTCATGGCTGATGACAGTAGCCCCGGTCCCTCGTCGCTTGTTGGCCACGCGTCGGCGCACTCAGGCCGGAAAGTCCTCCACCGGCCACCCCCCACTCGGCGCTGACCAGGTGTGACGGACCGTAGGTGCCGGGGGCGTCCGGTACCTCGGATTGGCCGAGACAAGTCGGCGGCTGCCCAAGGCCGGCAGAGACGCACGACCAGATGCCTCACAAGGACCGGGACTGCCTCTGCTTCGGAGAGACGGTGTCCGGTCGAAGCTGATCAGGGCGATGCAGCGGGCAGTAGAGGGCCGCTCGGCGAGCAGTGGAACGTGCGCTGCGAAGACGAGGCGGCGCGCAAACTGCCGAAGCTGAGTGCGATGTTTCCCCTCCGGCCGCTGGCCCGGTAGGGGCGACAGCGCGAGGAATCAGGCCGGCGTTTCGGGGGTACCGACGGCCAGTCGATGCCACGCGTGTCCGCAACCGTCGGAGCAGAAGCGCTCCCGCCGGCGTTCGTCGGCGACGGCCAGCACCGCGATCAGTAGCCGGAATGACTTGAGGCGCTCGTCGTGCGGGGTGAGACTGGCGATCTTCCCGAGTTGCTGGTCGATCCGCCCTCGTGCGATCAGAACTGCCGGTGTGTGCGTGGCGCGAAGTCCGGCGCGTCGGATACTTTCCGGGCCGTCCTCGGTGGTGGCGCGGGCCTGAATGCAGAAATGGGACAGGAGTCGCAGGGTGGTGGACTGCTCCTCAGCGGAGAGGCTCTCGAACCACCCGATGCCCTGTGACATCGGCCGAAGCTCCTGGGCGAGCTCGTTGAGAATGACGTACGGATCAGCCATTCTCACGCCCCGTTGCGCTCGATTCGCCGAGTTCCCAGCCATCCGAGCAGACCATCGGGTGCCTAGAAAGGCAGTTCGTCGGCTTCCAACGGCACTGACTACCCGCGTACCCAGTGTCCGAGGATGGTGTCGCAGAGCGAGTCCAGGTCGGCCTGCGTCCTTCCCCGGACGTGCAGCCAGCTGTGGTCGCTCAGTCCGTCGAGCCGCAAGAGCATGCCGGGTGCGGAGAACCAGCACACGGGTGAGTCCGCCATGCCGGTCCACATCGGGTACTCGGGAAACTCCACCCGCGTGAACCGGCTCGGCAGCTCTCGGATCAGTTCGGCGGGAAGTTCGCAGGCGTTGTAGAGCCGTTCTTCGCGGCCGAGCAGCGTCTCGCCGAGGACGAGCTCGACACAGGCCAGGGAGACTCGCTCCAGGAAGAGAACCCAGCCGTCCCGTGACTGGACGAACACCGGCGGATCGTCCTGGTCGAGATCCCGCAGTCGGACGCCCCAGAAAGCGCACCCCTGGTTCTCGCTGCGGAAGACGAGCACTCCGCCGAACTCGTCATGCACGAACAGTTCGGAGGGCCGTAGCAGAGGGTCCTGGTTGCCGGTGAGATCGTGACGCGTGCCGAGAAGCGAGTAGGCCTCACGCAACGCGGTCGGCAGCGCGAGCCCCAGCGTCTCCTCGGCTTGTTCCAGCTCCTCCGCTCGCGTACCGGCGCCGTCGGCGAGCGGCTCCACCCACGCTGCGGCAAAGTCCCGAAGGAAGGCCCAGGCTCGCGCCCTGTCGGGTATCCCGCCGCGCAGAGCTTGAGCCACATCGAACTCGTCAACCATGCGGTGGACCGTACAGGTGTCCCGTCGCGGTGTAGGTGGCAGGTAGCGACACGTTGACCTGCATGAATGCCAGATGGTTGGAGACTGCCGATGGCTGACGTTCTCAAACGGCCTGGCTTTCGTGGAAGTCCCGCTCGCCGTGGAGACAGAGGTGTCCGGCGAGCGTCAGCCTCGCGACGACATTTGTACAAGACTGATAGCGGGCAGCGCAGGCATCGTCCCGTACATGGGACATGACGACGTCACGCACTTGCACGGGATGCATGTGGTCCACTACGGCCCGCGGCAGGCGCCGCCGCTGGTGCTCATCCACGGATCGGGATTCTCGGGCGGCTCCTGGAGCCCGGTGGTGCCGGCACTCGCCGACCGGTATCACGTCATCCGAGTCGACCTCCCGGGTCACGGCCAGTCTTCGCCCGCGCCGTCGTACGACGTGCCTGAGCAGGCGGGCCGCTTGGCCGCGGTGCTCGACGAGTTCGACCTTCGTCCGATCACCGTGGTCGGGCACTCCAGCGGTGGATACATCGCCACCGCGCTTGCCGAACAGCGCCCTGACCTGGTTGGTTCGCTCGCGCTGATCAGCAGCGGCCCGAGTCCCGACGCGCTCCTTCCGCAGCCCGTCCTCCTTCAGATGCTGATTGCCCCGCCGCTGGGCCCGCTCCTCTGGTCGATCCGCTCGGACGCGATGCTCCGCAGGGGGGTGGCCGCGGTATGCAACCGCCCGGTGGACGTCCCGGACGACCTGGTCGCCGAGGTCCGGGGCATCAGCTATCGCACGTTCAGGACGGTGCTGCGCCGAAACGCCGCGTACATCGCCGAGCGGAGCGTGCCCGACCGCCTCACCGCCCTCGACGTCCCGGTCCTGGTGATCTTCGGCGCTGCCGACCGCCGCTGGGATCCGTCTTCGGCACACCAATACGACACGGTGCCGAACGCGCGCGTCGAGCAACTGCCCGACGTCGGACACCTCCCCATGTTCGAAGCGCCGGAGACGACCAGCAAGTTGCTGCTGGCCTTCGCGGCGGCAGGCCGCTGACACCGATCGCTACCCTGGTGCTGTGTGGGCCACAGAGTCACCACCTGACTGGACGTGGGTGGAGGTCGCGATCCCGCGGCAGTCAGAGCGACTGCCCGGGATCAGCATGGCCGGGTTCGGTCAACGTTTCCCGGCGCTCGTGGACATCGCCATGGTTGCGCACCCATCGGTCACCCTGTTCGTGGACCTGAGCGAAGGAGACGGCCTCGTCTACAACGCCCACGGCCGGCGCGAACGCGGCAGCGTGGTCGTCGGGCTGATCCCGGGCAACCTTCGGATCAGCGGCCGGACGGCCGAGGCAGGCCAGTGCCTCCAGATTCGGTTGTCGCCGGTCGTGGCGGCTGCAGTGCTCAGCGCATCGACCGAGCTCGTCGGGACCGTGGTCTCCCTGGAAGATGTCTGGGGTCGCGACGCCGGGCGAGCCGAGGACAGGCTGCGCGCCGCCACGTCGTGGGACGAACGGTTCACGATCGCGGCGGATGTCCTTGGCCGACGGCTGGACGCCCGCCCACCGCTCGATCCGGAGATCGCTGCTGCCTGGTGGCGGATGCTCACCAGCCGGGGACAGGTGCGGGTCGACAGCCTGGCGAACGAGGTGGGATGGAGCCGTAAGCGCCTGTGGTCCCGCTTCCGGTCCCAGATCGGCCTCACTCCCAAGCGTGCCGCCCAGCTGGTGCGCTTCGACCACGCCGCCCACCTTCTCGCGGCGGGTGACGCCACCGCTCGGGTGGCGGTCGGGTGAGTGAGCGGTCCATCCGGCTGTGGTGTTGCTGAGCGGTGAGAACTCCGGTGGGAGGGGGCCCAGAAGCCGGGCAAGGACGCTGGCGGGGCGGTTGTTGGCGACGGCGAGGCGGTGGAGGTAGGAGCCGAGTGTCTCGTTGTGGACGGGGCCGGGAGAGATGGGCAGTGACCGAAGTTGTTCAGGCTGCGTCGGCATCCGGCCTCCGGCGGCGGGGCTTTCGGGCTCGGCGCCGTTCGTTGCGTGCGTCCTCGGCGGTCTGGTCGACCTCGATGGTGTCGAGAGTCTTGCGGGTGACGGCCTCGCTGCCGCTGATGATGGCCTCAAGGGCCGCGCCGCGGACCAGTTGGGCCACGATCGAAGCAAACACCGCCGCTCCGAGCTCGTGGCAGTGAGAATCTGTCAGCCCGAATGAGATCGAGTGGGAATCCGCCAGCTTGAACGCGACGGGACAACAGGCCGGCCGGCTTCGTCGGGACTCCGCCAGGTCGTTCGCCAGAACCACTGGGACTCGCCACATCTGCTGAGAACGGATAAACGGGACGGGAGATCGCACGGGGCCGTGCGGGTGGCGTGGCGCACTTTTGCAAGCGGGTGCTTGCAAAAGTTAGCAAGGTGGGTGCACCATCGGGGTATGGCATCACTCAACGTCGGCAATCTCGGTGAGTATCTGCGCGAGCAGCGGCGCAACGCCCAGCTGTCGCTGCGGCAGCTCGCCGATGCCGCGGGGGTGTCCAATCCCTACCTCAGCCAGATCGAGCGCGGGCTGCGCAAGCCGAGCGCCGAGGTGTTGCAGCAGGTCGCCAAGGCGCTGCGGATCTCCGCCGAGACCCTTTACGTGCGGGCCGGGATCCTGGATGAGCGGGAGCGGGATGAGCTGGAGACGCGGGCGGTGATTCTGGCCGACCCGTCCATAAACGAGCGGCAGAAGAGTGTTCTGCTGCAGATCTACGACTCCTTCCGCAAGGAGAACGGGTTCGAGCCCGGACCGGAATCCGGCGTCGGAGCCGGATCGGAGACCGGCGGCGAGTCCGGAGCGGGTGCCGGTGCCGACGGCCCCCACAAGGCCGGCGGCAGCGACGCCGGCTCGGCTTCAAAGCCTTCAAACTCTTCAAAACCCTCACACTGAGTCTGATGATCCGGGAGGACCACAGTCATGGCCATCACCGATGACCTGCGCAAGACCCTCACCGACCCGACCCCCCTCTACTTCGCCGCCGGTACGGCCGACATCGCCGTCGAGCAGGCGCGCAAGGTCCCGGCGCTGATCGAGCAGCTGCGCGCGGAGGCGCCGGAGCGTATCGAGGCGGTACGCAATACCGACCCCAAGGCCGTGCAGGAGAAGGTCGCCTCGCAGGCCAAGGAGGCGCAGGCCGCCGTGCAGGCCAAGTTCACCGAGGTGATCGGGTCGTTCGACAGTGACCTGCGGAAGCTGGGCGAGGACGCCCAGGACCTGGCGCTGCGGGGGCTGGGCGTGGCCGCGGAGTACGCGGTGCGGGCCCGGGAGACGTACGAGAAGGTCGCCGAGCGCGGTGAGCAGACCGTGAAGAACTGGCGTGGCGAGACGGCCGACGAGATCGTCGAGATCGCCGTCGTCGTCGAGCCGCGCAAGGAGTCCAGGCCGACGGGCACCGCGAAGACGCAGCCGGCCGCCAAGCCCGGTCCGGCCGCGAAGCCGGGGCCGGCCGCGAAGCCCGGTCCGGCCAAGGCAGCGCCCGCCCCGAAGGCCGTCCGGCCGGAGAGCAAGGCGCAGGCCGCGCCCGCCAAGAAGGCGCCCGTGAGCAAGCCCACCGCGAAGAAGAACACTCCGCCGACCACGAAGTAGGGCCTCGACGCCCCGGCCGGATTGTGTACCGGGGCGCGGGATGGGCACCTTTCGGGGTGCCCGGCTCGTTGTCCCGGTACCTTGGCCGCGAGGCGCTCATCCACTTATTAGGCGGTGCACACCATGTTGCTCACAGGATTCAGCACACTCGTCTGGCTGCTCTACATGGTCATGCTCGTCCTGGCCGTGGTCGCACTGATCATGGCCGCCACGGCCCGTGAGGACGCCTACCGGGCCGCGGACAAGCAGAAGAAGTCCTTCTGGCTGATCATCCTCGGCATCACCGTCGCCGTGAATCTCTTCGTGCCGATGCTGTTCCTGCAGCTTGCCGGAGCTGTCGCGTCCATCGTCTTCCTGGTGGACGTACGGCCCGCGCTGCAGGCGGTCTCGGGCGGCGGCCGGCGCGGTGGCTCCAGCAGCGACGGGCCGTACGGGCCCTACAACGGCGGGCGTTGACCGCTCGCGGCGGTCGTGGCGCCCGCGGTGCTTGCGGAGGGCGTGGGTGGTGTCGGTTCGGGGCGGGGGCGCGGGATGCTCCGGCCCCGTTCGCCGTTCACGCCCCACCGGCGGCTGCGCTCCTGGTCGCGGTCGAGCAGCAGGACCGCGACGTCGTCGGTCAGCTCGCCGCCGTTCAGCTCCCGCGCCTCGGTGACCGCCGCCTCCAGGAGGGCCTCGCCGGTGAACCCCTCCGCCAGTTGGCGGTTGATCATCGCGACCATGCCGTCCTGGCCGAGCCGCTGCGTACCGTCCGGTCCCACGCGCCCCTCGATCAGCCCGTCCGTGTACATCATCAGGCTCCAGGTGCCGCCGAGGTCCACCTGCCGGCGCGGCCACCGGGCGCGCGGCAGCAGGCCGAGGGCCGGGCCGCCGTCCTCGTACGGGAGCAGGCGCGCGGCCTGTCCGCGCCGGGCGATCAGCGGGGCGGGGTGGCCCGCCAGGCAGAGCCCGGCGCGCCGGCCCTCGGGCGCGATGTCGACGGTGCAGAGCGTCGCGAAGATCTCCTCGCTCTCCCGCTCGTGCTCCAGGACCTGCTGGAGCGTGGAGAGCAGTTCGTCCCCGCAGAGCCCGGCCAGGGTCAACGCCCGCCACGCTATGCGCAGTTCCACGCCGAGCGCCGCCTCGTCGGGGCCGTGCCCGCAGACGTCGCCGATCATCGCGTGGACGGTGCCGTCGGGCGTACGGACCGTGTCGTAGAAGTCCCCGCCGAGCAGCGCACGGCTGCGGCCGGGGCGGTAGCGGGCCGCGAAGCGCAGATCGGAGCCTTCGAGCAGCGGGGTGGGGAGCAGGCCGCGTTCGAGGCGGGCGTTCTCCTGGGCGCGCAGCCGGGACTCGGTGAGCTGGTGCTGGGCGGTGTCGGCGCGCTTGCGTTCGACGGCGTAACGGATGGCGCGGCTGAGGAGCAGTCCGTCGAGTTCGCCGCGAGAGAGGTAGTCCTGGGCGCCGACCCGTACCGCCTCGGCGCCCAGCTCGGCGTCGTCCTCCGCCGTGAGGGCGAGGACGGCGTGGCGCGGGGCGATCCGCAGGACGTGCTCGAGGGTGGCGAGCCCGTCGGCCCGCTCGGCGCCCTCGGCCCCTTCGGGCCCGGTCGAGCGCGCCTCGTTGCCGGTGGGCAGGGCCAGGTCCAGCAGGATGCAGTCCACGTCGTCGGTGAGGAGCCGGCCCGCCTCGGTCAGGTTGCGGGCGGTGCGGATGCGGACCCGTGTGCCGGCCACGGCCGGGAGCTCCGGGACGGTGAAGGTGCCCGCCGGGTCGTCCTCGATCACCAGGAGGGTGAGGTGGGCGCCGTGGGAGGTCTCCGCAGCGGGAACGGTGTGCTGTTGTTGCTGCGGTGCGGGTACGGGCATCGGTTTCGGTTTCCTTCCCTCCCCCCGAGGGCGCGGCGGAACGACGATCGACGACCCGCCAGACGGGGACGATAGCGGTCCGCGGTGGGGGAACGGAATGGCGTTCCGCGATCGGCCGCTGTCATATGCACCGCCATAAGCCGCGTCAGGTCACGGATCCGGCGAGATGCGCGGGCGTGGGGGCGGGTATCCGGGCATGACAAAGGTCACGCGGGGTGGTGGGGGGTCGGTGGTGCGGGTCACTCCCGTGGGAGTGCGGGTCACTCCCACGAGGGTCGGGGGCGTCGACAGAGTGCCGGGGGAGGGGTGGCCGGGGCGTGCTGTGTCCTCGATCGCCGGCCGGGCTCGACGTGGTCGGCGCCCACGATCCGGTGCCCCCGCACCCGGCCGGTGTCCCTACTTGTCCGGGCGTACGACTCCGAGGATCTGCATCGAGCCCGCGCCCGCCAGGGTGACGTTGCGGCCGGGACGGGGGGCGTGGACGATCGCCCCGTCGCCGATGTACATGCCCACGTGGCTCGCGTCACCGTGGTAGATGATGAGGTCGCCGGGGCGCATGTCCTTGATGGCGATGTGCGGCAGCAGCCGCCACTGCTCCTGCGAGGTGCGCGGGATCGGCCGGCCCGCCGCCGCCCAGGCCTGTGACGTCAGCCCCGAGCAGTCGTACGAACCGGGGCCCTCGGCCCCCCAGACGTACGGCTTGCCGATCTGTGCGGTCGCGAAGGCCACCGCCTTCCTGCCGCTCGCGCTCGCCTCGCGGTTGATGTCCTTCAGGGCGCCGGAGCTGAGCCAGGCCGTCTGCTGCTTGTACTCCGCCTCCTGCTCCAGCTTCAGCAGGCGGGCCCGCTCCTCCTTCTTCAGCTGGGATTCCAGCTTCTTCGCCGCGGCGATCTGCGCGTTGATCTTCTTCTTGGCCTCGGCCTGCTTGAGGCGGCCGGCTTCGAGCTTGTCCCAGTTGGTGCTCGCGTCCTGGGTGTACGTCTCCAAGTCCTGCTGGGTCCTGGTCAGTTCGCCGAGGACGCCCTGGGCGGCCTGCTGGCCCTCCCGGACCCGGGTCACCCCGTCCAGGAACAGCTGCGGGTCGTCGCTGAGCATCAGCTGGGCGCCGGGCGGCAGTCCGCCGGTGCGGTACTGCTCGCGGGCCTGGGCGCCCGCCATGCTCTTGAGCTCGGCGATCTTCGCCTGGCCCGCGACTATGGCCCGGGCCAGCCTGACGATCTCGCCGGACTGCTTCTCGGCCTTCTCCTCGGCGAGGTTGTACGCGTCGGTGGCCGCCCCGGCCTTGCGGTACAGGGCGTCTATCTCCTTGCGTACCTCTTCGAGGGTCTTCTTCGGCTTCGCCGCCTCGGACCCGGAAGCGGGCTGCGACGCGGAGGGGGAGGGGGGTGGGGGCGCGGGCGCGGCGAAAGCCTGGACCGGCGCGGTGAGTACGGTCAGCGCGCAGACCAGAGTGATCGCGGCTGCGGCACAGTGACGTCGGTTCACGAGATCCCCCTCCGAATGAACCCGATGAAGCCTATGAAGCCTATGAAGCCTGTGATTCCTATGGAACCGGCAGATCCAATGAATCTGATTTACCGTCAGTAACTTTGGTCGATGACGAGATCGTGCCATGCCGTACCGAAAAGCAACAGAGGCACACGGCCGCTGTCCTGACGCTCACACGGGTCGGCCGACGCCCGGGGATCTCTCCCCGGGCCCCGTGATCGCTGTCGCTCCCCTTCGTCTGGACGAACGATGCCCCGTCCGTGTTCCCGCCCGCCTCCCCGTACGCGCGTTCGCCGGGCCTGTTCAGCGCGTGTTGGGCTGTCGGTCGGGCTGGACGGCGGCCCATTTCACCGTGACTTCGCCCTGGCGCCAGCGCCGTACCCCGTCCGCCAGCGGCCAGTCGGCCGACAGTGACCGCACCGCTGTGATCCAGCGCTGCCGGGCACCCAGCGAGGCGTACGGGGCGGCTGCGGCCCACGCCCGGTCGAAGTCCCGCAGGAAGGCGTGGACCGGTTCGCCCGGCACATTGCGGTGGATCAGCGCCTTGGGCAGGCGTTCCGCGAGGTCGGAGGGGCGCTCCAGGGAGCCGAGCCGGGTCGCGAACGTCACCGTGCGCGGGCCCTCCGGGCCGAGCGCCACCCAGACATGCCGGCGCCCGATCTCGTCGCACGTCCCCTCCACCAGCAGCCCGCCCGGCGCGAGGCGGCCGCACAGCCGTTGCCAGACCGCGGCGACCTCGTCCTCGTCGTACTGGCGCAGCACGTTCGCCGCCCTGATGAGGTCGGGGCGCGTGGGGAGCGGGATCTCGAAGCCGCCGTGCAGGAAGGTGAGGCCCTCGCGCTCGTACGGTTTCGCCGCCGCGACCCGCTCCGGGTCGATCTCGATGCCGGTCACCGTCGTGCGCGGCTCGGCGGTGCGCAGGCGCTGGAGCAGCTCGACGGCGGTCCAGGGCGCGGCGCCGTACCCGAGGTCGACGGCGGCGGGGGCGTCGGCGCGGCGCAGGGCCGGGCCGTGGGTGGCGGCGATCCAGCGGTCCATGCGGCGGAGCCGGTTCGGGTTGGTGGTCCCGCGGGTCGCGGTGCCGATGGGGCGCATGACAGCGAGCGTAACGATTCCGCGGGGGTGGCAGGCGGCGTGGGGCCCGGCCCCGCTTCCCGGCCCCGGCGTGCGGCTCCCGCACCGTAATGATTTGGTAAAGCGGAAATGAAAGGAGACATTCCACTGTTGCAGCCCCTTGCGAGGGGCTCAAGTCCCTCCGCTGTCATGCCCTGAGTGAGGAGGACCGGACGACGTGAGTCAGTACGTCTCCCGGCTCGGCAGCAGCCGTGTCGCGCCGCGCCTCAGGTTCCCCACCGCCTTCCCCGGCGGCCACCGCAAACCCCGCCGTGTCGCGATGCTCTCCGTGCACACCTCGCCGCTGCACCAGCCGGGCACGGGTGACGCGGGCGGCATGAACGTCTACATCGTGGAGCTGGCCAGGCGCCTCGCCGCGATCAACATCGAGGTCGAGATCTTCACCCGGTCCACCGCCGGCGGGCTGCCCCCGGCGGTCGAGCTGGCGCCCGGTGTCCTGGTCCGGCACGTCGACGCGGGACCGTACGAGGGTCTGGCCAAGGAGGAGCTGCCCGCTCAGCTCTGCGCCTTCACGCACGGCGTGATGCAGGCGTGGGCCGGTCAGCGCCCCGGCTACTACGACCTGGTCCACTCCCACTACTGGCTCTCCGGTCACGTCGGCTGGCTCGCGGCCCAGCGCTGGGGCGTCCCGCTCGTCCACGCCATGCACACCATGGCCAAGGTCAAGAACGCGTCGCTCGCCGCGGGCGACACCCCCGAGCCCGCCGCCCGCGTCATCGGCGAGACCCAGATCGTCAGCGCGGCCGACCGGCTGATCGCGAACACCGCCGGGGAGGCGGACGAGCTCGTCCGCTTCTACGAGGCCGATCCCGGGTCCGTCGCCGTCGTCCACCCCGGGGTCAACCTGGACCGCTTCCGCCCGGCCGACGGGCGGGCGGCGGCGCGTGCGCGCCTCGGACTGCCGCAGGACGCCCTGATCCCGCTCTTCGCGGGGCGCATCCAGCCGCTGAAGGCCCCGGACGTGCTGTTGCGGGCCGTCGCCGCCCTGCTGGACCGCGATCCCTCGTTGCGTACCCGGATGGTCGTACCGGTCGTCGGCGGCCCCAGCGGCAGCGGGCTCGCCAAGCCGGAGGGGCTGCAGAAACTGGCCGCCCGGCTCGGTATCGCGGACGTCGTACGGTTCCACCCGCCGGTCGGGCAGGACCAGCTCGCCGACTGGTTCCGGGCCGCGTCCGTGCTGGTCATGCCCTCGCACAGCGAATCCTTCGGCCTGGTCGCCATAGAGGCCCAGGCGGCGGGCACCCCGGTCGTCGCGGCGGCCGTCGGCGGGCTCCCGGTGGCGGTGCGGGACGGGGTCAGCGGCTTCCTGATACCGGGGCACGACCCGCAGGCGTACGCCCAGGCACTGGGCCGGTTCGCCGAAGCGCCGGAACTGGTCGCGCGGATGGGTGCGGCCGCCGCCGCGCACGCCCAGGGCTTCGGCTGGGACACCGCCGCGTCCGCGACCGCCGACGTGTACACGGCCGCGATGCACGAACACCGCCGTCGCGTACGCTCGCACCATGGCTGACGTACCCGACGAAGCGGCAACGGCTGTGGCGGCGACGACGCAGGCCGCGCAGGTCGCGCAGGTCATCGAGGCGACCCTGGAGGACGCCGGGCTCGCCTGGGAGAGCCCCGAACCCGGTGGCTACGTCGTCAAGCTGCCCGGCACGCGCAAGCTGTCCACCACCTGCTCACTGCGCGTCGGCAAGCACTCGCTCTCCCTCAACGCCTTCGTCGTCCGCCATCCGGACGAGAACGACGCGGCGGTCCACCGCTGGCTGCTGGAGCGCAACCTCCGTCTCTTCGGCGTGAGTTACGCGATCGACCCGCTCGGCGACATCTATCTCGTCGGCAAGCTGCCGCTCTCCGTGGTCACCCCGCAGGAGCTGGACCGGCTGCTCGGCACGGTCCTGGAAGCGGCCGACGGCTCGTTCAACACCCTGCTGGAGCTGGGTTTCGCGAGCGCGATCCGCAAGGAGTACGAGTGGCGGGTGTCGCGCGGCGAGTCCACGCGAAACCTGGACGCGTTCACGCATCTGACCCAGCGCCCGGCCGACTGACCGTCTGCACACCCCCATTGACGCACAGCGCGCCGTCCGCCTCCGGGCCGGGTCGGCGCTGCGGGCCGGTGGGATCAGCCCCTTGCCCGCAGCGCCGACTCCACGTCCTCCAGCGCCGATACGAGCTGCGGACCGACCTCCGTCCAGGCCTGGTCCAGGTGCTCCCGCGAAACGCGGCGCGGGACGGTTTCCACCAGCATGATCAGGTAGAGGTAACAGCGGTACAGCGCGAGCCGCAGCCGCACCGACGCGTCGAACACGACCGGGCGTCCGGCGCCCTCCGCGTACCCGGCGAGGAAGTCCGCGTCGTCCTCCATGTTCGCGAACAGCGCGAGCGATACGAAGTCGGCGACCGGGTCGCCCCAGAACATCCGCTCGCCGTCGATGATCCCGCCGACGGTGCGCGCGCCGGGCTCCCCGTCGACGAGCAGGTTGCCCTGCCACAGGTCGAAGTGGACCAGGGCGGGCCGGGTGACGTCGTCCAGTACGGGGGACGCTGCGGCGAGCAGCGCACGGATACCGGCCGTCGATCGCGGCAGCCGGGCGCGGTAGGTGTCGGCGTCGGCGAGGACGGCGTCGGTCATCGCGGTGAACGCCTGCCGCCAGGTCGGCGACAGCGGCCCCAACGCCTGCCCCGGGTAGCCGAATCCGGCGGGACCCGTGATGGAGTGCAGGCGGGCGACGATCCGTCCCAGTTCGTTCCTGAGCCGACGCTCCTCCGCGTCGGACATGGTGCCGGGGGCGATCTCGTTCCAGGGCCGGCCCGGGCACGCCGACATGATCACGTACGGACCGGTCGGGGACGCGGGGGACGCGGGTGCCTCAGGAGAGTCGGGTGACGTGGATGACTCCGAGAACTCCCGGAACTCTGGGAACTCCGGGAACCGTGGAGCGAGTTCGCTGTGCAGGACGTGGGGGACCACCGCTGTCGACGCACCCGCGCGGCCGTAGAACTCGACCTCGTTGACCAGCAGATCGCGCTCATAGCTCATGAGGGTTCCGGCGACCGCGGGCGGCGGTATCTTCACCACCCAGTCGCTGCCGTCGGTGAGGGCGACCCGGGTCACGGCGTTGAACGTGCCTCCGGCAAGGGGTGTGCACGCGCTGATCCGTTCCTCCGTAACACCAACAGCTCGGAGAACACGCGAAGTTGTCTCATCCATCTGCATGGGTCGAAATGCCCCTCTGTGTCGGAAGTCGTTAGGGCTTGCGGTGAAGGGCTGGGCCTTCACGGGACGATCACGGCGCCATCACGATCGCATCCCGTGCCCTTCTTTGTTGATCAACAAACCAACTCCCGCTCATAGAGTGGGCAAAACCCGAAGACCCCAGCTCAGAGAGATGGACCGGACCCATGCGATCCACCGCCATACGCCGTACCGCTGTTGCCGCCGCCGCGGTGTCCCTGGCCCTGCTCGCCACCGGTTGCGGCGGCTCGGACTCCGATTCCGGCGGCAAGGGTGCGGATGCCAAGGGCAAGGAGTCCGCGGCCGCGAAGCCGGCGGCCAAGGCGCTGACCGCCGCCGAGCTGGAGAAGGCCGCGCTCGCCCAGGGTGACGTCAAGGGGCACAAGATTTCCAAGGCCGCGGCCAAGGATGTGGTCCCCGTCGACGACATCAAGGTCGAGAAGGAGGTCTGCGCCCCGCTCGCGGACGCGCTGATGGGCGCGCAGGTCGGTGAGCCCGGCGCGTTCACCAAGCGGACCGTCGTCAGCGAGCCCAAGAAGGGCAGCATGGACAAGGACGGCGCGGACCCCGAAGAGGCGTTCAAGACGGCCTTCGACATCACGACGACGCAGCTGGCCCTCGGCTCGTACGACGGCAAGGGCGCGGAGGAGTCGGTCGCCTCTCTGCGCGCCGCGGCCACCGAATGCGCGGGCGGGTTCGACTTCACGGCGGCCGGTGAGAAGCAGAAGGTCAGCAAGATCACCGAGGAGCAGATCAAGGGCGGCGAGGAAGCGGTCGCCTGGACGGTGCAGCTGGAACAGGGCGGGGAGAAGGGGCAGTTGAAGCTGGTGGCCCTGCGTCAGGGACCCACGTTCGCCTCGTTCTCCTCGATGAACCTGGCCGCGATGGGCGGAGGCGGGGACTTCGAGCTGCCGACCGCGGTGGTCGAGGCCCAGGCCGCGAAGCTGGCGTAGGGCTCCGGTGCGGACGTAAGTGAGTATGCGTACTCGTGATCGGTGTCTCGCTCTCCGGGCAGTCTGGTCGTACCAACTGCCCCGAGGGAGGCAACTGTGCGCGGAAGCACCCGACATGGCCGCGCGGGCCGGTTCGCGGTCGGCATCGCCCTGGTCTCCGTGACCGCGGCGATGCTGACCGCGGGCTGCTCGCTCCAGGACGCGACGTGCGGTGGCGGCGAGTACCCGGTCATGACGGTCGGGAGCACCGGGTCGGCGTGCGTGCCCAACGGCGAGGATCCGCCGAAGGGATACGTCCGGTACCCGGAGGGCAAGGTTCCCGAGCACGTGGGCGACAAGTGGGACACGTACTGGGAGACCCACTCCGTGGATGAGAACGGCAGGATCCTCGACGTTCCGGCGGACTCCGGGGAGTGAGCAGGTCCCGCTCGTGGGCGCCGGGGCTTGCGCCCGGCTCCGGTTGTTCACGGCAGAGGGACGAGTCTCACCACGGTGACGGTCAGGACCGACCCGGAGACGTAATAGAGCACGATCGCCCCGGCGACCGTCGCCTCGCGCCGGTCGCGCTCGCTCTTGACGGCCGACGACCCGTGTCCGTACGGGTCGAGGCCCAGGGTGCGCGCCATCTCGTCGCGGAAGGTCTCCCCTTCGCGCATCTTGGCCAGGGTGTCGTCGGCGGGCGGGGCGTAGGAGATGCGGAAGCTCAAGCGACGGTCCGCCTCTCGGCCTCGTCCTGCGCCAGCCGGTCCAGGATCTTCTCGGCCTCCGGATCGGGCACGGCCTCCAGCATCCAGTGCCGCATGACCGCCTGGATCTCGCCCACGCCGGCGTCGTTGATGGCGCGGTCGAACTCCTCGCGTCTCTCTTCGGGAAGGGTCGCCCGGATGTCCGGGATGCTGTTGGGCACGTCGACTTCGGCACCGCCGACGAAGGTCTTCAGGGGCTCGCCCATGGTTGCTCTCCCCGCTCTCCTTGCTCTCTCCGCACGGCCCGCCCGGTCGGCGCCGCCCTTGCGCGGGCCGGTACTTGGGTCACGTTAGTGCCAGGTCCGGAGGCGGGGGCGGAGCCCACGCGATACGTTTCCGCCGGGACCGGAACATCATGGACATTCTGCTGTTCGACGGGGCGTCAGGTGGCCGCGAGAGAGCCGGACGGTCCATCAATTGGCCGCTGACGCGAAAGGGATCGAGGTCGAGGTCGAGGCCGCGAGAGCCACCGGCCGTCGCCGGGACGTTACCGCGACAGCTTGCGCCGCCGGTCGGCCCACCGGTACCTGACGTCGACGTGGTCGCAGTTCGCGGCACGCGAACCATCCTCGTAACAGGTGAGGCTGCGCATGTGGATGCCACCGTGGTCGGCGCCCTTGCTGACCGTGGTGTCGTGGTGCAGGAATGGGCTCGCCTCCACGTCGGAGAGGGAGTGGCCCGAGGGCCAGGCCATGTGGAAGCTGACACCGGGGAGCTTCTCCGCGGTGGTACCCACGATGATCGGTCTGCCCGAGTTCACGACCGTCTCCGACACCGTGATCCCGGTGTCGGCGGCTTCCGCGACCGGTGCGGTGAACGCCGCAAGGGCGAGCGCTCCCACGAGGGCGGCCACGGTGCCGGATCTGCCTGTGCGCCTGCACGGCCCCTCACTGGTAGGGGTGCAAACTGCCGCAGACCAACAGGAGGTATCCGCAGGTGAGTTCACGACCCGGCCCGGTGTGACCGGCGAGGCCGCGCGGCCCGGCGTCGCCGAGCGGTCGTACCCGTAAGGTGCGGCCCCATGAACATCGACTTCCGGCGCCTGGGCGACTTTGACGCTGATGCCCTCATCCGTTTTCTGACCGGAGAGAGGTGGCCCTTCCACGTGATCAGCGAGGTGGACGATGCGACAGCGCGCCAGTGGGCCACCGAGGGGCGCTTCGCGAGCGAGGAGAACCGCAGCTTCTGGATCGTTGCGGACGGGACACCCGTCGGTCTGGTCCGGCTCATGGAACTGACCGACGATACGCCCCTGTTCGATCTCCGGATCCGGACCGCGCACCGGGGCAACGGCATCGGCGCGCAGGCTGTGACGTGGCTGACGCGATACCTGTTCACGGAGTTCCCGGAGATACGTCGCGTCGAGGGCACTACCCGACAGGACAACGTCCCGATGCGGCGCGTCTTCCTGCGCTGCGGCTATGTCAAGGAAGCGCACTACCGCGACGCGTGGCCGGCACACGACGGAACGGTTCACGACACCGTCGGCTATGCGATCCTGCGCCGCGACTGGACGGCGGGCACCGTAACGCCTCCCCCGTGGGACGACGATCCGATCGACTAGACGGTGCGGCACCAGGGAGTCGTGATCGACGGCTCGCGCCGTCGCGTCCGGTGTCAGGGGTGCCCGGCGGTGTGCCCGCAACGTTGGTGGTGGTGGTGGTGGTGGTGGTGGTCAGGCCAGGCCAGGCCAGGCCAGGCCAGGTCAGGCCAGGTCAGGCCAGGGCGAGGAAGAGCTTCTCCAGTTCCTCTTCCGACATGGGCGGGGCGTCGTCGGCACTTTCTGCGAGACACTGGCGCATCCCGCCGGCCACGATCTTGAACCCCGCCCGGTCCAGGGCGCGGGACACTGCGGCGAGTTGCGTGACGACGTCCTTGCAGTCGCGTCCCGCTTCGACCATGGCGATAACAGCGGCCAGCTGTCCCTGGGCCCGCCTGAGCCGGTTCAGGACGGGGCGTACGGCCTCTTCTTCCACCTGCACGGAGTCCTCCTCCAGTCGATCGGGATACCCCCTGGGGTATATATTATTCTTTTCCGGCGGTCTCGTGGTGTCTTGCTGCGGTGGTCGGGCCCGTCCCGGGTGTCTCGGCGGGGCGCCGGTGCGGCGCGCGGGTGGCCTGCCGTATCCGGGCGGCGGATACGGCGAGCAGTGCGGTGCCGAGTACGGCCCACGTGGCAGGGTGCGTCCAGACGGCGGTGTCGAGCTGCTGGGCGAGGACGAAGACGCCCATGACGACGACGAACCATCCGAAGACCGTGCGCAGGGTGTCCTGCGGAATGCGGCCGGCGAAGCGCGCGCCCAGGATGCTGCCGACGACGGCCGCCGCGGTCACGACCAGGGCCAGGCCCCAGTCGATCTGCACGCCCGAGAGGTGCCCGGCCAGCCCGGCGAAGGACTTCATGGAGATGACGAGGAGCGAGGTACCGACCGCGATGCTCATGGGCAGTCCGCCGAGGATCGCGAGTGCGGGTACGACGAGGAAGCCGCCGCCGGAACCCACCAGGCCCGTGACGGCGCCGACGACCAGGCCCTCGACGGCGATGTGCTTCACAGGGAGGTCCCGGTGCCGGGGCTTCGGTTCGGCACGCCTGCGCGGTTTGCGGAGCATCGCCACCGCCGTGGCGAGCATCATCAGGGCGAACGAGACGAGGAGCGCGGTGCCGGGGATGTACTCGGCGACCCGGCCGCCGCCGTAGGCGCCGGCCATGCTGAAGGCGCCGAAGAGCAGGCCGGTCCTCCACCGCACCCGGTGGGCGCGCGCGTGGGGGATCAGCGCGGCCACGCTGGTCACACCGACGACGAACAGAGAAGTGGCGATGGCCTCCTTGGTGCCCTGTCCGGCCAGGTAGACGAGGATCGGCACGGTCAGGATCGAGCCCCCGCCGCCGAGAATGCCGAGGCTGATTCCGACGAACAGGGACGCCGCGATGACCAGAGCCGTCATGACGTGGCCCGCAGTTCCGCGATGACGGTGCGGATGTCGACGCGCGGACCGCGGTTGTAGGGGAGCTTGGACAGCAGGACGCCCATGGCGCAGGAGTTGCTCACAGCCGCGTAGGTCAGGCCCGCGCCGACCGCCGTGCCGATGAGGTGCGCGCCGGGAACGAAGAGGCCCACCACTCCGGTCGCAAGGACGATCGAGCCGGCGACGAGCCGGACCTGGCGCTCCATGTCCCAGCGGTCGGCGCCCCAGTTTGCGGGAGCTCCCGCCATCTCCCAGGCGGTGATGCCGCCCTCCAGTACCCGGAGGTTCGGCAGACCGGCCTCGGCCAGAGCCCTTTCGGCCTGGGTGGCACGGGCTCCGGAACGGCAGACCAGGATGACGTCCTCGTCGAGGTGGGCCAGCAGTTCCTTCCGGTGCTCGCGCAGGGTGGGGAGAGGCACGTTGTAGGAGCCGGGGATGTGGACCGAGCGGAACTCGCCGGGCATGCGCACGTCGAGGATGCGCGGTGCGCGGTCCTCCTGTACGAGGTGGTGCAGGACGGCGGGGGTGATGGAGGAGGTCTGGGTGGACTTCTCAGTCATGGGAGGCTCCGTTCAAGAGAGTTGGATACCCCTGGGGGTATTCATCGGGATCGGCTGGGTGACCGCCCCGGACAGGGGATGACCCCTGCCCGGGGCGTGCCGGGAGGTCGCGGGAGAGGACGGTCAGACGCCGGCGGGTTCCGCCGACAGGGCCCAGGCGGCGTAGCCGCCGAGAAGGTCGGAGACGTCCTCGAAGCCGCGGTGGCGCAGCAGGCTGGCCGCGATCGAGGAGCGGTGGCCGCCGGCGCAGTGCAGGACGAGGGGCCGGTCGGTGGGGATCTCGTCCAGGCGCGTGGGCAGTTCGCTCAGGGCGATGTGCGTGGCGCCCTCGATGAAGCCGTTCGCGCCGCGCTCTCCGCAGGTGCGTACGTCCACGACGAGCGGGGGGTTCTCTCCTCGCAGGGCGGTGCGCAGCTGTGCAGCGGTCAGGCGGCTCGCCGGAGCGGCCTCCTCGGCCAGCTCCTTCAGGGCGTCCTCGGGGTTGCGGAGGTAGCCCATCACGCGGTCGAAGCCGATGCGGGCGAGGCGGGTGACGACTTCCTCCTCCCGGTTCTCCGGAGCCATGACGATCAGCTCGTCGGCCGGGTCGAGGACGGTGCCCGCCTGTTCGGCGAACCGGCCCTCGGCGGGTACGTTGACCGCCCCGCGCAGGTGACCGTTGGCGAACTCCTGCGGGGTCCGGGCGTCGACCACGACCGCCCCCGCCTGCCGCAGCCCGGTGAACTCGGTCAGGGACAGCGGGCGGGGCGCCGCGGCCGAGTCGAACAGGAGACGGTCCTTGCGGTTGAGTTCCGCGTCGAAGGCGAAGTACCCGGGTGCGGCGGACTGGCCGGCGGTGACGAGTGCGACGAAGTCCTCGCGGCTCATCGGCGCGCAGGCGTAGTTGGTGGCGCGCTGTTCTCCGATGGTGGACTGCTTCTCGGTGGAGAGGTTCTTGCCGCAGGAGGAGCCGGCGCCGTGGGCGGGGAAGACCCGGACCGCGTCGGGCAGCGCCATCAGCTTGTTCTGGACGCTGTCGTGAAGCAGCGCACCGAGTTCGTCCGCGGTCACGCCCACGGAGGCGAGCAGATCGGGGCGGCCGACGTCGCCGATGAACAGCGCGTCGCCGGTCAGCACTCCGTAGGGAACCGTGTCGTCGGCGTGCTCGTACACCAGGACGCTGATCGACTCGGGGGTGTGTCCGGGGGTCTCCATGATCTGCAAGGTGACATCGCCGAGGGAGACACGTTCGCCGTCGGTGAGCTTGCGGATGGGGTACTCGGTCTCGGCGCGGTGGCCGTAGCCGATCCAGGCACCGGTGTGGTCGGCCAGCTCCAGGTGGCCGGCGACGAAGTCGGCGTGGAAGTGGGTGTTGATGACGCCCACGACGGTGAAGCCGTGCGCCCGGGCGTCGGCCAGGTACTCCGAGACGTCTCTGCGCGGGTCGACGACCACGGCCCGGCCGGTCGTCTCGTCGGCGATCATGTACGACGCCTGGGAGAGGCAGTCGAGGTAGTACTGGGTGAAGAACACGGCAAACCCTCCGTCGGGGAACGCGCACCCGGCCGGGTGCGGAAAGTTGGTCGAAGGCGCGTCGGCGCCTTCCGGATGGGCCCGGGGTTCGGGCTTCAGGCGGTCTCGGCCGCAGCGCCGCGGTCGATGGGGCGACCCGCCCGGGCCCAGGCGGCGGTGCCGCCCGCGACCGAGACGGCGTCCACGCCGCGTGCCTGGAGGTGCTCGGTGGCCCGGCCGCTGCGGTTGCCGCTCGCGCAGATCACGTAGACGGTCCGGTCCCCGGGCAGAGCACTCACGGCAGCGTCGAGCGTGGACAGCGGTGCGAGGTGGGCGCCGGGCACGTGGCCGGCCCGGTACTCGTCGGGCTCCCGGACATCGATCACGAACGCGCCGTTCGCGAGCTTCGCCGCGAAGACGTTCAGATCCACTTCACGCATGGAGATTCCTCGCTTCCAGATACCCCCCTAGGTATTGATGTCTTCGACCGTAGGCGGGTCCGCGGCAGGAAGTCAAATACCCCCATGGGTATCCCGCATCACATACGAAAAATACCCATGGGGGTATGCTGGCCTGCGGGTAATCGGATCTTGAGAGATATGGCGGGGCGATGGAGCAGCAGACGGGCGCGGTCTCGCCCTCGCCCACGCATGGAGTGCGGCTGGGCCTCCGGGAGAACTGGGCTCAGTTCACCCTGCTCGTGATCGTCACGGCCAGTGTCGGTGCGCTCGTCGGTCTGGAGCGCACGACGGTCCCCCTCATCGGCACCGACGTCTTCGGGCTGACGAGCAACCTGGCCGTCTTCTCCTTCATCGTCGCCTTCGGCCTCACCAAGGCCCTCACCAACCTCGCGGCAGGCACCCTCACGGCCCGTTTCCGCCGCAGGCAACTCCTCCTGACCGGGTGGCTCGTCGGTGTGCCGGTGCCCTTCGTCCTGGCGTGGGGCCCGTCCTGGTGGTGGATCCTGGCCGCGAACGTCCTGCTGGGCGTCAACCAGGGCATGACGTGGTCGATGACCGTGAACATGAAGATCGACCTCGTGGGGCCGGCACGCCGGGGTCTGGCCACCGGACTGAACGAGGCCGCCGGATACGTCGCCGTCGGCACGACGGCCCTGCTCACCGGCTACCTGGCAGCCGCCCACGGCCTGCGACCGGCCCCCGAAGCGATCGGCATCGTCTTCGTCGCCGCCGGGTTCGGCCTTTCGCTCCTGGTACGGGACACCGGCGCCCATGTCGCCCTCGAACTGTCCCGGATGCCGCCCGCCCAGGCCCCCAAGGAACGGAATCCGTCATTCGCAACAGTGTTCGCGCGCACATCGTGGCGCGACCGCTCCCTGCGCGGTGCGAGCCAGGCCGGCCTCGTCAACAACCTCAACGACGGCCTCACCTGGGGTGTCTTCCCGCTGCTCTTCGCCGACCAGGGGCTCGGCATCGCCGCCATCGGCCTGATCAAGGGGCTCTATCCGCTCCTGTGGGGTCTGGGGCAGATACCCGCGGGCCACCTGGCAGACCGGATCGGCCGTAAACCGCTCATCGTCACGGGCATGCTCGTCCAAGCCGGCGGTCTCCTCGCGGCGTTGGCGATCCCCGACCGTCCCCTCCTCTCGGGCGTCCTCTCCGCCGTGGCCCTCGGGCTGGGCACCGCGATGGTCTACCCGGCGCTCATCGCCTCCGTCTCCGACCACGCCCACCCCGCCTGGCGGGCGAACGCGCTGGGCACCTACCGCTTCTGGCGCGATCTCGGCTACGCGGCCGGAGCTCTCGTCGCGGGCGTCCTCGCCGACGCACTCGGCCTGAAGGCGACCGTCCTCGCCGCCGCCGCCCTCACCGCGCTGTCCGGTCTGCTCGCCGCGCGCTGGATCACGGACGACCGGGCCGCGAGTACGGCCCAGGAGCGGCCCCGGTGAAGCAACAAGCCCCCTGCCTGCGGAAAAACCGCAGGTAGGGGGCCGGCAGCGGACGAGCTGCTACTTCTTGCCCTGGTTCTTCACGGCCTCGATGGCGGCCTTCGCCGCGTCCGGGTCGAGGTACGTGCCGCCCGGCTTGACCGGGCGGAAGCCGGCGTCCAGTTCGTAGGCGAGCGGGATGCCGGTCGGGATGTTCAGGCCCGCGATGTCGGCGTCGGAGATGCCGTCGAGGTGCTTGACCAGGGCGCGGAGGCTGTTGCCGTGGGCGGCGATCAGGACCGTGCGGCCGGCCAGGAGGTCCGGGACGATGCCGTCGTACCAGTACGGCAGCATGCGGACGACGACGTCCTTGAGGCACTCGGTGCGCGGGCGCAGCTCCGGCGGGATCGTCGCGTAGCGCGGGTCGTCGCTCTGGGAGAACTCGGTGCCGTCCTCCAGGGCGGGCGGCGGGGTGTCGTACGAGCGGCGCCAGAGCATGAACTGCTCCTCGCCGAACTCGGCGAGCGTCTGCGCCTTGTCCTTGCCCTGCAGGGCGCCGTAGTGGCGTTCGTTCAGCCGCCAGGAGCGGTGGACGGGGATCCAGTGGCGGTCCGCGGATTCCAGCGCGAGCTGCGCGGTGCGGATGGCGCGCTTCTGGAGGGAGGTGTGCAGGACATCGGGGAGCAGGCCGGCGTCCTTGAGCAGCTCACCGCCGCGGACTGCCTCCTTCTCGCCCTTCTCGGTGAGGTTGACGTCCACCCAACCGGTGAACAGGTTCTTCGCGTTCCATTCGCTCTCGCCGTGGCGGAGGAGGATCAGCTTGTACGGTGCGTCGGCCATGGGTCCGAGCGTAATGGAAGCCGTACGGGCGCTGCGCGGCCGGTCACAGGGCGGACAGGTGGGGGACAGGTGGGGCGGATGAGGGGGGTGCGACGGGCCCGGGCCGTGACGATTGACGGGCGGCGTCAATTGAGTAGCGGGCCGGAATCCAGGATTCGTAATGTACGGGTGACCATCGGGCCTCTTACCGATGGTGTCCTGTACTTCCCTGGGGGGATTCCGTATGTCTGTCGCCGGTCTCAGACGGGCCGCACGTGAATCCGTGTCCGGTCTCCCCAGGGAGTTCTGGTGGCTGTGGACCAGCACGCTGGTCAACCGTCTCGGGGCGTTCGTCGCCACGTTCATGGCGCTCTACCTGACCCTGGACCGGGGGTACTCCGCCTCGTACGCCGGTCTGGTCGCGGCGCTGCACGGGCTCGGCGGGGTCATCTCCTCGCTCGGGGCGGGGGTGATGACCGACCGGCTCGGCCGGCGGCCCACCATGCTCATCGCGCAGACCTCGACCGCCGTGTCCGTGGCCGTCCTCGGGTTCATGGTCCACCCGGTGGCGATCGCGGCCGTCGCCTTCGTCGTGGGCATGGCCAGCAACGCCTCGCGGCCCGCCGTGCAGGCCATGATGGCGGACATCGTCCGGCCCGAGGACCGGGTGCGGGCCTTCTCGCTCAACTACTGGGCGATCAATCTGGGCTTCGCCGTCTCCTCGGCCGGGGCCGGGTTCGTCGCCGAGTACAGCTACCTCGCCGGGTTCCTGGGCGAGGCCGCGATGACGCTGGCCTGCGCCTTCGTCGTCTTCATGAAGGTGCCCGAGTCGCGGCCCGAGAAGCCGGCGGCGGTGCCCGGCCGCGCGGTCGGCGGTGCGGACGAGGTCCGGCTCTCCACGGTGCTGCGCGACGGGCGGTTCATGAGCGTCGTCGGGCTGTCCTTCGTGATCGCGCTGATCTTCCAGCAGGGGTACGTGGGGCTGCCGGTGGCCATGGGGGCGGACGGGTTCTCCAGCTCCGACTTCGGCACCGCCGTCGCCGTCAACGGTGTGCTGATCGTGGTGCTCCAGATTCCGGTCACCCGCTTCATCCAGCACCGCGATCCGCGTCGGCTGCTCATCGTGTCGTCGCTGCTCGCGGGGTACGGATTCGGGCTCACGGCCTTCGCCGGGTCCGTCGCCGTGTACGCGCTGACCATCTGCGTCTGGACGGTCGCCGAGATCGTCAACTCGCCGATCCAGAGCAGTCTGGTGGTCCGGCTCTCGCCCGCCCGGGGCCGGGGCCGCTACCAGGGCATGTACACGATGTCGTGGTCCGCCGCCGCGCTGGTCGCGCCGCTGATGTCGGGTGTGGTGATCGACCGCTTCGGCGCGGAGTGGCTGTGGGGGGCGTGCGCTGTCCTGGGGACCGGGGCCGCGCTCGGGTACTGGCTGCTGATGCGGAATATGCCGGGGGAGGACGGGGCGGCTTCCGGGGGCGGCAGCCGGGTGGCGGAGAGCGGCGGCGCTGAGGGGAGCGGTGTCCCCGCTGCCGGGGCCGAGCCTTCCGTCGAGCCGGCGGGCTGAGAGGGACGGGCCGAAACCGCCCGCCGCGCTGTCGAAGCCCCGCCACCGTGCCGTCCGTGCCGGGGGCGGCCGGCCCGATGACCGTGCCCGCCAGGCCACCCGCACACGACGGCGCCCCGCGCGGAGCAGCGAGCAGCCTGCTCCGCGCGGGGCGCCCTTCGGCTTCCGTGGCGGTCGGTCAGCCGCAGCAGCCACCGCACTGGCACGGGGCCCCGGACTGGCAGCCGCATCCGCAGCCCGAGCCGCAGCCGCAGGCGCCGAGCACGGTCAGGTGCACCACGTCGGCGGGTGCCTCCTGCTGGGGGTCGGTCATGGGGGAATCGGCCATGGTTCCTCCTCTAGGCGTACGACAGGGCCGTACGCCACAGCGACGCGCGCACGACCGGGGCGTACGGACAAGACGTGCCGCCCCACCCCATTGCACGCCCACTCGGGCGGGCGCATCAACGGCGCACACGCGCAGAGACACATGTGCGACCGAATGCGACCGCGTACGCCCAGCACCCCTGCGTCACGGCCCCACGGTCCCGCGGCCTCACGGCCCCCACGTGTCCCGACAGCCCCACGGCCCCCGCTTCCCGCCCCGCTACGCGCCCTCCATCGCCGTCTGCTGCTGCTGGATCTCGTCGGCGTGCTCACCCGTCACCAGGTAGACGACCCGCTTGGCGACCGACACCGCGTGGTCGGCGAAGCGCTCGTAGTAGCGGCCGAGCAGCGTCACGTCGACGGCCGTCTCGATGCCGTGCTTCCAGCGGTCGTCCATCAGGTGCTGGAACAGCGTGCGGTGCAGCAGGTCCATCTCGTCGTCGTCCTGCTCCAGCTGAAGTGCCAGGTCGACGTCCTTGGTGATGATCACCTCGGCGGCCTTGGCCATCAGACGCTGCGCCAGCTGCCCCATCTCCAGAATGGTGGCGTGCAGGTCGTGCGGCACCGCCGATTCCGGGAACCGCAGCCGGGCCAGCTTGGCGACATGCTGGGCGAGGTCCCCCGAGCGCTCCAGGTCGGCGCTCATCCGCAGCGACGTGACCACGATCCGCAGATCCGTCGCCACGGGCTGCTGGCGCGCGAGCAGGGCGATGGCCCGCGCCTCCAGGTCGTGCTGGAGGTCGTCGACCTTCTGGTCCGCGGCGATCACGCTCTCCGCGAGCTTGAGATCGGCATCGAGCATGGACGTCGTCGCCCGGCCGATCGCCGACCCGACGAGCCGGGCCATCTCGACCAGCCCCTCGCCGATCGAGTCGAGTTCCTCGTGATAGGCGTCACGCATGGAAGTCCCTCTCCAGTCCTCTGTGTAAGGCCGGGGCCAGGTATGAACCCCACGTTGCCACCCTGGGCGGCGTACGCGTCGGCTTCCGGCCGCCCAAGTGAACCAACCCTTGCTCCTCGGTGAACTCTGAGCGACGAGTGTTCGGATAGGCACCCGGATGGCTGGGAGAGTCCTCCCGGACCCGCATAACCTTGACGTATGGACGTGAACGCGGCAGTCGCCGCAGCTGCGGCGATCGGCGGTGCGTGTACCGGCGTGATCGCCATGCTGGCGTTCCGCTGGAGCGAGCGCGACCAGAAGAAGCCGACGCGCACGTCCCTGCGGCCCGACAGCAACGCCCCCCTTCCCCCGGGCGTGGACACGGTCCTGTCCGTGCTCAGCTCTTCCGCGGTCGTGCTCGACGAGAGCGACAGCGTGGTCAAGGCCAGCTCCGCCGCCTATGCGCTGGGACTGGTCAGGGGCGGGCGGCTCGCCGTCGAGGCGATGCTGACCATGGCCCGGGACACCCGTCGCGACGGTGAGATACGCCAGGTCGAACTGGACCTGCCCCGGCGCGGTACGGGCCGGGGCGAGGCCCTCGCGGTCTCCGCCCGGGTCGCCCCGCTGGGTTCCCGGCTGGTGCTCCTGCTGGTCGAGGACCTCACCGAGGCCCGCCGTATCGAAGCGGTACGGCGCGACTTCGTCGCCAACGTCAGCCATGAGCTCAAGACCCCGGTCGGCGCGCTCTCGCTGCTCTCCGAGGCCGTGATGGACGCCTCCGACGAACCGGAGGCGGTGGAGCGGTTCGCGGGGCGGATGCAGATCGAGGCGACCAGGCTGACCAACCTTGTACAGGAGATCATCGACCTCTCCCGGGTGCAGAACGACGACCCGCTGGAGGACGCCGAGCCGGTCCGGGTGGACGAGCTGGTGGCCGAGGCCATCGACCGCTGCCGCCAGCAGGCCGGCTCGAAGCAGATCACCATGGCAGCGGGCGGCACCGCGGAGCTCCGTATCTGGGGCAACCGCGGCCAGCTCGCCGCGGCGCTCGGCAACCTCGTCGAGAACGCCGTCAACTACAGCCCCGCCCGTACCCGAGTGGGCATCGCCGCCAGGCGGCTGTCCGCACCCGGCGGGGACCAGATCGAGATAGCCGTGACCGACCAGGGCATCGGCATTTCGGAGAAGGACCGCGAGCGGGTCTTCGAACGCTTCTACCGCGTCGACCCGGCCCGCTCCCGGGCCACCGGTGGCACCGGCCTCGGCCTCGCCATCGTCAAGCACGTGGCCGCCTCGCACGGCGGGGAGGTCACGGTCTGGAGCTCGGAGGGCCAGGGCTCCACCTTCACCCTGCGGCTGCCCGAAGCGGGCTCCGTACGGGAACGCGACCGCAGCCCGGGCGGACCGCTCATCGTCAACGGCGACGAGGGCCCCTACGGACCCGCTCACCCCGACACCCTTGAACCATTCCCTGCCCCGGAGGTCCTTCCGTGACCCGAGTGCTTGTCGTCGAGGATGAGGAATCCTTCAGCGACGCCCTGTCATACATGCTCCGCAAGGAGGGCTTCGAAGTCGCCATCGCGGCGACGGGCCCGGACGGGCTCGACGAGTTCGAGCGCAACGGCGCCGATCTCGTGCTGCTCGACCTGATGCTGCCGGGCCTGCCCGGTACGGAGGTCTGCCGTCAGCTGCGCAGCAGGTCCAACGTCCCCGTGATCATGGTCACGGCCAAGGACAGCGAGATCGACAAGGTCGTCGGCCTGGAAATAGGCGCCGACGACTACGTCACCAAGCCGTTCTCCTCGCGGGAGCTCGTCGCCCGCATCCGCGCGGTGCTGCGCCGCCGCGGTGAGCCGGAGGAGGTCACGCCGGCCGCCCTGGAGGCGGGCCCCGTCCGGATGGACGTCGACCGCCACGTCGTCACGGTCTCCGGCGCCAAGGTCGACCTCCCGCTCAAGGAGTTCGACCTGCTGGAGATGCTGCTGCGCAACGCGGGCCGGGTCCTGACCCGCATGCAGCTGATCGACCGGGTCTGGGGCGCGGACTACGTGGGCGACACCAAGACCCTCGACGTCCACGTCAAGCGCCTGCGCGCCAAGATCGAGCCCGACCCGGGCGCGCCGCGCTTCCTGGTGACGGTGCGGGGCCTGGGGTACAAGTTCGAGCCGTAGACCGACCCGTACGCGACGGCGGAGGGTGCCCCCCGAAAGGGAGGGCGCCCTCCGCCGTTCACGTGCCCGCGTACGCGCGTCGGTCAGCCGGTCATCCGGTCTGCGCCGAGGCGGACGCGGCGTCGGTCGGGGTGACTGTCCCGTCCGTGGACTCGGAACCGGAAGCGGGCTCGCCCGGCGTCCCGGGGGTCGCGGAGGCGGAACCGGAGGGTGTGGCGGGCGACGGCGCCACCGGCAGCGAGCTCGGGCCGAAGCCCGTGAAGTAGCTGGTCGCCGGAACGACGAACGCGCCGAGCGGGATCTCCCCCGTCGAGCTGAACTTGAAGACGACGGGCTGCACATTGCCCGCCTGCGCGGCCTCGCGGCCGTTCTCGATCACGGCGGACGCGTTGCCCTTGCCGCCGAGGACCACCGTGCCGCCGGCCGGTACCACGACGGGTCCCTTGCCCTGGGCGGCGTGCAGCTGCACCGCGGCGCTCGTGCCCGGCAGGGTGATGGCGTCCAGGGTCTGCTGCTTGGTGCCGTTGTTGAAGAGCGTCGCGGAGACGACGGCCGGGCCCTGTGCGTTGCGCTCGGGCTGGGTGATGACGTTCGCGTTCTGGATGCTGATGTCACCGGAGGTGGTGGCAGCACTGTCCGGCCTGATCTTGAGCGTCGCTGCGTCATTGCCCGCACCGCACGCGGCGAGCGAGGCGATCGAGAACACGATGGCTGTGGCGGCGAGAGCGCCGTGTCGAAGGCTGCGGCTCACGGCGGCGGCAACTCCTTGAACGTTCGGACTTCGGACGGGAGGGGCGAGCGGCCTGAAGCCGCCCTAAGGGTGTGTCAGCGGCCTCAGGCTACCGAGCCGCCCCTCCCGCCCCGCACCCGACCCGCCCCTACGCGCCCCTTCGTGCTCCGGCACTTCCCGGGGCCGGTGCCGTTCGGGGCCCGCACCCGGGCCGGGGTTCACGGAACGGAGCACCACCGAACCCCCCGAAACCATCGACACGCGGCGTTCACATATCGCGGGTGATCAATTCATGGAGCGTGTCATGGGGGGTGGCGCATTCCGTTCGTATTAACCGATCGCATCGGGGTGCTGACCAATATCCATTGATCAGCACACATGCGTCCGAGCGGGTGATCGACCTCCGAACGGAGTACGTAAAGTTCATCATCCTGAACCCGGCAAAACGGGACGTTCAACCACTTCGGAGCGGGGTTCCGATGCGTGTGACGTGCGTGTTTCGTCTCGCCCGTACAGCCGCTCCGACCTGCGAATACCGCCTCCCGTGAGCCTTCCGCAGCACGTACGTGTTGCTGTTGTCAAGCCCCGAGATATGCCCTGACCTGCGAAAACGCCATTCAGGAGAAGCTGTTCTCGTGTTACTCTTGATAGCCACGGAAGGGGTACCTGTCACATGACGTTCAAGGTTGGCGACACCGTGGTCTATCCCCATCACGGGGCCGCGCTGATCGAGGCTATCGAAACTCGCCAGATCAAAGGCGTGGACAAGACCTACTTGGTGCTCAAGGTCGCCCAGGGCGACTTGACGGTTCGTGTGCCGGCGGACAATGCGGAGTTCGTGGGCGTACGCGATGTGGTCGGGCAGGAGGGGCTGGACCGGGTCTTCGAAGTGCTGCGTGCACCGTATGCCGAAGAGCCGACGAACTGGTCCCGGCGCTACAAGGCAAATCTGGAGAAGCTCGCCTCCGGCGATGTCATCAAGGTCGCCGAAGTGGTTCGCGACCTGTGGCGTCGTGAGCGCGAGCGTGGCCTCTCCGCAGGTGAGAAGCGAATGCTCGCCAAGGCTCGCCAGATTCTGGTGAGCGAGCTCGCTCTCGCGGAGAACACGAACGAGGACAAGGCCGAGGCTCTGCTCGACGAGGTACTCGCGTCCTGAACCGGCTCACGCCGGCCGTAAATAATGTGCCGCGGTGCCCGCTGACAACCGTATTCACGGGATGTCGTCGGGCGCTGCGGCATGTTTGGATTCGGCCACGGCATGGCCGGATTCCGCCCCGACTCACCGATGCGTTGGCTTCATCGGCAATCCCCCGGATACGTTGCTCGCGATCTTGCGCAGCCGACCCCGAGCGGCCGGTGCGGCGTGTCCGTCGTCGACCGGGTGTCACGGAAAGGGCCCGGTCGAGTCATGGCGTGGCGCCCGGCTCGCTTGTGGCCATACCCATGTCGGCTGCGGAAACAAACATGCCGAAGCTTCGGAGTGCAACCGATGTCTGATCAATCGCGTCCGTACCGCACAGCCGCCGTGATCCCCGCGGCCGGCCGCGGCGTACGGCTCGGCCCGGGCGCCCCCAAGGCGCTCCGTGCGCTGGGCGGGACGCCCATGCTCATCCATGCGGTACGGGCCATGGCCGCGTCCCGGTCCGTCTCCCTGGTCGTCGTCGTGGCGCCGCCGGACGGCGCCCCCGAGGTCAAGAACCTGCTCGACGAGCACGCCCTGCCCGAGCGCACCGACTATCTCGTGGTGCCCGGTGGTGAGACCCGCCAGGAGTCGGTGCGGCTCGGCCTCGAGGCGCTTCCCGAGGGCATCTCCACCGTCCTCGTCCACGACGCGGCGCGCCCGCTGGTGCCCGTCGACACCGTGGACACGGTGATCGAGGCGGTACGGGACGGCGCGCCCGCCGTCGTGCCCGCGCTGCCGCTCGCCGACACCGTCAAGGAGGTCGAGCCGGGCGCGCCGGGGGAGCCGGAGCCGGTGCTCGGCACGCCCGTACGGTCCCGGCTGCGCGCCGTGCAGACCCCGCAGGGCTTCGACCGCGACACGCTGGTGCGCGCGCACGAGACCGTCGCCGTCAGCGGCGAGGGCGCCACGGACGACGCGGGCATGGTGGAGCGGCTCGGGGTGCCGGTCGTGGTCGTACCCGGGCACGAAGAGGCGTTCAAGGTGACCCGGCCGCTGGATCTGGTGCTGGCCGAGGCGGTACTCGCGCGCAGGAGGGCGAACGATGGCTTCTGAGGAACGGACCGGGCCCGTGATCCCGCTCGTCGGGATCGGCACGGACATCCACGCCTTCGAAGAGGGCCGCGAGCTGTGGTGCGCGGGGCTGCTGTGGGAGGGCGAGGGGCCCGGTCTGGCCGGGCACTCCGACGCCGATGTCGTCGCGCACGCCGCGTGCAACGCGCTCTTCTCCGCCGCCGGGCTCGGCGACCTCGGGCAGCACTTCGGCACCGGGCGGCCCGAGTGGTCCGGCGCCGCCGGGGTCACCCTGCTGACCGAGGCGGCGCGGATCGTGCGGGCCGAGGGCTTCGAGATCGGCAATGTCGCCGTTCAGGTCGTCGGCGTACGGCCGAAGATCGGCAAGCGGCGCGACGAGGCGCAGCGGGTGCTGTCGGCCGCCGTGGGGGCGCCCGTCTCGCTCTCCGCCGCCACCTCCGACGGGCTCGGCTTCACCGGGCGGGCCGAGGGCCTCGCCGGGATCGCGACCGCACTGGTCTACCGCACGGGCTGACCTGCCGGTGGGTGGGGGCGGGGCCCTCGTATCAGACCCCGTGCCCCCGAGGTGCACGAACGCAGGAACGGGAAGCGGGAGCGGCGACGCGGGGTTGGGGTACGGGTAGAGGCACCATCGACCCCACTTGGAGGACGTACGCCATGACCGCCGCACTCTCCGCAGAACTCAAGGCGCTTCTCGACACACCCGTCTTCGTCACCGTCGCCACCATCCAGCCCGACGGCTCCCCGCAGGTCTCCCCGGTATGGGCGAAGCGTGACGGCGACGACGTGCTCATCTCGACGACGGTCGGCCGCCGCAAGGAGCAGAACCTGAGCCGCGACCCGCGGGTCTCCGTCGTCGTGCAGCCCTTCGACGCCCCGTACACGTACGCCGAGATCCGCGGCACCGCCACGCTGACCACCGAGGGCGGCCAGGCGCTCATCGACGAGCTGTCCGTGAAGTACACCGGCAAGAAGTACGCGGAATTCAACCCCACGGCCGGTGACGACGACGAGCGCGTCGTCGTCCGGATCACGCCGCGCAAGGTCGTCGGACGTATCTAGGAGACACTCCGCGGCCCCAAACTTTTCCCCGCGATCCCCAAGGGGTCGCGGGGCACTGGTGCGCGCCCACTACCCTTGAGGCGTGACTATTCGCCTGTACGACACCAGCGCCCGGCAGATCCGTGACTTCGTCCCGCTCACAGCGGGCTGTGTCTCGATCTACCTCTGTGGCGCGACTGTCCAGGCCGCCCCGCACATCGGGCACATCCGGTCCGGGCTGAACTTCGACATCATGCGCCGCTGGTTCGAGTACCGCGGCTACGACGTCACGTTCATCCGGAACGTCACCGACATCGACGACAAGATCATCGCGAAATCGGCCGAGCAGGGCCGCCCGTGGTGGGCCATCGGGTACGAGAACGAGCGGGCGTTCAACGCCGGATACGACGCGCTCGGCTGCCTCCCGGTCACCTACGAACCGCGCGCGACCGGCCACATCCCCGAGATGATCGAGATGATGCGCGGCCTGATCGAACGCGGTCACGCCTACGCCGCCGACGGCAACGTCTACTTCGACGTGCGCTCCTTCCCCGGCTATCTGGAGCTCTCCAACCAGGACCTGGACGATCTGCGCCAGCCGTCCGGCGAGGGCGAGACCGGCAAGCGCGACCAGCGCGACTTCGCTATGTGGAAGGCGACCAAACCGGGCGAGCCCAGCTGGGAGACCCCGTGGGGCCGCGGCCGGCCCGGCTGGCACCTGGAGTGCTCCGCCATGGCCCACAAGTACCTCGGCAGCGCCTTCGACATCCACGGCGGCGGCATCGACCTGATCTTCCCGCACCACGAGAACGAGATCGCCCAGGCCAAGGGGTACGGCGACGAGTTCGCCACGTACTGGGTGCACAACGGCTGGGTCACCATGTCCGGCGAGAAGATGTCGAAGTCGCTCGGCAACTCCGTGCTGGTCAGCGAGATGGTCAAGCAGTGGCGTCCGATCGTGCTGCGCTACTACCTCGGCACCCCGCACTACCGGTCGATGATCGAGTACAGCGAGGAGGCCCTGCGCGAGGCCGAGTCCGCGTTCGCGCGGATCGAGGGCTTCGTGCAGCGCGTCACCGAGAAGGCGGGTGAGACGGTCGAGCCCGCCACCGAGGTGCCGCCCGCGTTCGCCGAGGCGATGGACGACGACCTGGGCGTCCCGCAGGCGCTCGCGATCGTCCACACCACGGTCCGCCAGGGCAACTCCGCGCTCGCCGCCGACGACAAGGAAGCCGCCGTCGCCCGGCTCGCGGAGGTCCGCGCGATGCTCGGCGTCCTCGGCCTCGACCCGCTCGACGAGCACTGGGCGGGCGAGAGCGACCGCGGCGACGATCTGCACGGCGTCGTCGACACGCTCGTACGCCTCGTCCTGGACCAGCGCCAGTCGGCCCGCGAGCGCAAGGACTGGCCCGCAGCCGACGCCATCCGCGACCAGCTCAACCAGTCCGGACTCGTCATCGAGGACAGCCCGGCCGGACCACGGTGGACACTCGGCCCGCGCCAGTAGTCCCCCCATGTGCCGCCCGGCGATCCGGGCGGCACACTTCACTTATACGCACGCACGTCTGAGAAGCAACGAAACAGGTAGGTCATGGCCGGGAACAGCCAGCGCAGGAACCGCCGCACGTCCAACAAGAAGGGCATGCAGGTCGGCAGCGGTGGGCAGCGACGCCGTGGCCTCGAAGGCAAGGGCCCGACGCCGCCCGCCTCCGCCCGCAAGGGACACAAGAAGAACCGCGTCGCCAACGCCCAGGCCAAGCAGGCCGCGGCCCGCCGCCCCGCCCCCCGGCGCGGCGGCGCCAAGGGCACGTCCGAGATGGTCGTCGGCCGCAACCCGGTCTACGAGGCCCTGCGCGACGGCGTCCCGGCGACGACCCTGTACGTCCAGCAGTACATCGACAACGACGAGCGGGTCCGCGAGGCGCTCCAGCTCGCCGGTGAGCGCGGCAACATCAACCTGATGGAGGCCCCGCGCCCCGAGCTGGACCGGATGACGAACGGCCTGAACCACCAGGGCCTCGTCCTCCAGGTCCCGCCGTACGAGTACGCGCACCCGGAGGACCTCACCGCCGCCGCGTACGACAAGGGCGAGGACCCGCTGATCGTCGCCCTCGACGGCGTCACCGACCCGCGCAACCTGGGCGCGATCGTCCGCTCCGTCTCCGCGTTCGGCGGCCACGGCGTGGTCGTGCCGGAGCGGCGCGCGGCCGGGATGACGGCGGGCGCCTGGAAGTCCTCCGCGGGCACGGCGGCCCGTACGCCGGTCTCCCGGGTGACGAACCTGACCCGGGCCCTGGAGGGCTACCAGAAGGCCGGCATCACCGTCGTCGGCCTCGCCGCGGACGGCGAGCACACCGTCGAGGACCTGGAGGCCCTCGCCGGTCCCGTCGTCATCGTCATCGGCAGCGAGGGCAAGGGCCTCGGCCGTCTCGTCGGCGAGACCTGCGACTACCGGGTCCGCATCTCGATGCCGGGCGGCGCGGAGTCGCTGAACGCGGGTGTCGCGGCCGGGATCGTCCTGTACGAGGTCGCGCGGCGCCGGGCCTGACGTACCACCCGGACGGGGGGCGGCCGACCGGGGCGCCCCCCGCCGGAGGCCATTGACGGGCCTCGGACACTTCGGGCCCGTCAAGGCAGTGTCCTAAACACACATCACTCGGTTAGATGAGTGTGGACACCAGAACGCCTCGGTTCGACGAACAACCTGCCCTGAGCATGACCAAGGTGGACTGCGACCCTGCGCAGGTCATCGTCAACCACGCCAGCTTCCGGGTGCGGCTCGCCCCCGGCCAGCGCGCGCGGCTGCGCGGTCTGGCCCCCGCCGGCGTGCCCAGGATCCCCGCCATGAGCGGCGGCACCGGAGCAGGGCGCGGCAGGCGCTCGCCCGTCGTATGGAGCGGCAGGTCCGCCCCCGGCGACCCCGGCGCCACCGGACTCCTGCAGGCCGTACGGAACTCCACCGCGGGCCGCCCGGCCACCGCGTACGACCCCTACGACCCCTACGGCGCCCACCCCGCCCCGGGCCACGAGTTCGGCGGGCTCGGCGCGGGCGGCACCCAGGTCATCGAGCGCCTGGAAGAGACCCGGCCCAACCCCGTCATCACCGCGCCCCACCAGCCGGGCCGCCACGGCAACGGCCCTCTGCTGCCGCCCATGCGCCGGGCGGTCGGCGCCTACGACCCCGTCGACACCGGACCGTACGGCCGGGGAGCCCACGACCAGGACGACGCGTACGACGAGGACGACTACGACGACAGCACCGAGGCCCGGGGCCCGCGCCACGGCAACGACTCCATGCGGCACGCGTACTACCCCGGCCGCCGGATGAACCTCGGCGTCGTGCTGCTGCCCCTGCGGGTCTTCCTCGGCTTCATCTCGATCTACGCAGGCATGGGCAAGCTGTGCGACCCCGTCTACTTCGACGGCGGCGAGCGCGGCTCGATGGTCAAGTGGCTGACGTCGCTGCACCCCTGGGCGCTGGCCGAGCCGCTGCGCGACTTCGCGCTCTCGCACCCCGTCGGCGCCGGGCTGACCGTCGCCTTCCTCCAGGTCGTCGTCGGCGTCCTCACCGTCCTCGGCCTCTGGCAGCGGGTCGCCGCCTCCGTCGGCGCTCTCCTCTCCGCCGCCCTGCTGGTCACCGTCAGCTGGCGCACCGTCGCCGCCTACGACGCGCCGGACATCATCTACCTCGCCGCCTGGAGCCCGCTGATCATCGCGGGCGCCCCCGTCTACTCCGTCGACGGACGCCTCGCCGGCGAGGCATGGCGCAGGCTCGGCCCACGCTCGGCGATCTGGGACCTGCGCCGCCGGGTGCTCCGGCGGGGCGCCGTCGTCGCCACTGTCGTCGTCGGCCTCACCCTGCTCGTGGGCTCCATGCTCGGTGGCGCGGTCCGCTCCTCCGAGGTCGTCACCGTGCCCGGCCCGGACGGCAACCCGACCAACCAGCTGCCCGGCTCCCCGCTCCCGCAGGAGTCCCGCAGCGGGCGGGCCTCCCACACGCCCGGCGGGCAGCGCCCCGCGCCCTCCCGCAGCAGCGCCGCCACCACCCCCTCCGCCAAGAAGTCCACACCCGCCGCGGGCTCCGTCAGCGAGTCCGGCCAGGCGGGGGCCGGTGCGGGACAGCCCAGTCAGACCCAGGGCACCGTCCAGCAGGCCCCGCAGCAGACGACTCCGCAGCAGCCCCCGTCCAGCAGCTCCGGCCCGAGCTCCTCCGGCTCCACCGGCACCGGCGGCGGCTCCACGGGCGGCGGTACGGACAGCGGCGGCGGCTCCACCGGCGGGACCTCCGGCGGCGGGCAGAACCCCATCGGCGGCCTGCTCGGCTGAGCCGCCGGGCCGGCACACGACGAAGGGGCGGTCACCGGACGCGCATCCGGTGACCGCCCCTTCGTCGTGTGCCGGGGGTTCGGCTACTGCCCGTCGAGCTCCTTGGCGGCCTCGGTCAGGTCCTTCGCCGTGTCGATGGCCCGCCAGTACGCCCCGTGCGGCAACGGGTACCCGGCCAGCCTGCGCTCGCGGGCCAGCCGCGGGAACGTCGTCCGCTCGTGGTCGCCCCGGTCCGGCAGCAGCGTCGTGAACGTCGGCGAGAAGACGTACACACCGGCGTTGATCAGATACGGGGACGGCGGCGACTCGATGAAGTCGGTGATGTGCCCGAACGCGTCCGTCTCCACGGCACCCCACGGGATCCGGGGACGGGCCAGGGCCAGCGTGGCGGTGGCGTCGCGCTCGGCGTGGAACGCGGCCATCTCGCGCAGCGAGAAGCGCGTCCAGATGTCGCCGTTGGTGGCGTACCAGGGCTGGCCCGGATCGGGCAGCCGGGCGGCGGCGTACTTGAGCCCGCCACCGCGGCCCAGGGGCTCGGACTCCACGACGGTCGTCACGCGCAGCGGCAGCACCGCCGAGTCCAGCCACTCCTGCAGCACCTCGGCCAGATGACCGCACGACACCACGGCGTCGGTCACGCCCTCGGCGGCCAGCCAGGAAAGCTGATGGCCGATGATCGGAGTCCCGGTGCCCGGGATCTCGACCATCGGCTTGGGGCGGTCGTCGGTGTACGGGCGCAGCCGTGATCCCTGGCCACCTGCCAGGACCACGGCCTGCGTCGGATACGTATGCATGCCAGGCACGATATGCCGTGCCCGGACCGGCCGGTCAGCTGAACCGGGCGACGCCCGAGGCGAACGACGTGTCGCAGACGGGACGCGAGAACCGGTGGGCGCGCGTCGGACCGTACTGCTCGACCGCCGCACGGCCCAGCGCCCTCGCGATCGACATGCAGTGCCGGGCGAGCGAGGGACGGGCCTCGACGGAACGCTGCAGGTCCGTCAGCGCGACACCCGGGTCCTTCGCCCGGAGCTCCAGCAGCAGCCGGTCACGCAGGACGTCCTGCGGGGTGCGCGCCGTGGCGCGCTTCGATACGTCCTGAGCCGACGCGGTCAGGACCTGGGACTCGGAGTTGTGCGCTGCCCACGGCACGCTGGTGACGGCGAGGGTCCCGGAGAGGACCATCACGACGGGCAGTACGAAAGCGAGGGATCGGCCGATGCGGCGAGCGGTGTGGGTCACGCAGCGAGCGTAGCGGGCAGTGATGATGTGGCGACATTTCGTCACCCTTGAGGGGGATGGTTCGAGGGCGCTTTTCGAATTAGGTGTTGACGGACCGCGCTGAAATGCCCGGTGTGCCGGGGAATCCGGCACCGTACGGATTCAAACCCGGACACGCCGTGCGGCGCGCGAACGGCCCCGCACGGAGAACGTGCGGGGCCGTTGTGGTGCGCGTGCGCGGGGTGCCGGACGTCAGTCGGTGAGACGCTCGCCCGTCGAGGTGGAGAAGACGTGCAGCTCGTCCGGGCGCGGCACGACGTGCAGCTTGGTGCCCTTCTCCGGAACGGCGCGGCCACCGACGCGGACGACCAGGTCCTTGTCCTCGCCGCCGACCCGCGCGGAGCCGTAGACGAAGCCGTCGGCGCCGAGCTCCTCGACGACGTTGACCGAGACGGCCAGACCGGCCGGGGCGTCGGCGCTGTCCTTCGAGAGGGACTTCGCGGCGGCGCCGCCGTGCTCGACGATGTCGAAGTGCTCGGGGCGGATGCCGACCGTGACGGTCGTGTCGCCCTTGTCCGCGGCGGCGGAGAGCGCCTCGCGGGAGACCGGGACGACGCTGTTGCCGAACTTCACGCCACCGTCGGTGATCGGGACCTCGACCAGGTTCATGGCCGGGGAGCCGATGAAGCCGGCCACGAAGAGGTTCGACGGCTTGTCGTACATGCTGCGCGGCGAGTCGACCTGCTGGAGCAGCCCGTCCTTGAGGACCGCGACACGGTCACCCATGGTCAGGGCCTCGACCTGGTCGTGCGTGACGTACACGGTCGTGATGCCCAGACGGCGCTGGAGCGAGGCGATCTGCGTACGGGTGGAGACACGCAGCTTGGCGTCGAGGTTCGACAGCGGCTCGTCCATGAGGAAGACCTGCGGCTCACGCACGATGGCACGGCCCATCGCGACACGCTGACGCTGACCACCGGAGAGCGCCTTCGGCTTGCGCTCCAGGTACTCGGTGAGGTCCAGCATCTTGGCGGCCTCTTCGACCTTCGCCCGGATCTCCGTCTTGTTCACACCGGCGATCTTGAGCGCGAAGCCCATGTTGTCCGCGACGGTCATGTGCGGGTAGAGCGCGTAGTTCTGGAACACCATGGCGATGTCCCGGTCCTTCGGGGGCAGGTGCGTGACGTCGCGGTCACCGATGCGGATCGCGCCGCCGTTGACGTCCTCAAGACCCGCGAGCATGCGCAGGGAGGTCGACTTGCCACAACCGGAAGGACCGACGAGGACGAGGAACTCACCGTCCGCGATGTCGATCTCGAGCTGGTCCACGGCCGGCTTCGTGGAGCCGGGGTATACGCGGGACGCCTTGTCGAACGTGACACTGGCCATGCTGAATCTTCTCCTCCACCGGCAGGAACGTGCCGGACGATCCGAGTAAGGGAGTGGTCTGGTCCACTTGGGTGAATCCTCAGCGACGCTACCTGGCCATGTGAAATCTGTCAGTAGTTCGAGGGACGCGAAATTTTGGGACCGAACAGGGAGCGGTGTTGGTTACACTGCTCCGGCACGCCTCCTTAGCTCAGCTGGCCAGAGCAACGCACTTGTAATGCGTAGGTCGTCGGTTCGAATCCGACAGGGGGCTCCGGAGAAGGCCAGGTCACATATCCCGTGACCTGGCCTTTTCGTTGGCCCAGGGTCAGGTCGCGGTGCAGTTGACGCGGATCGGGGCCGCGGCGGCGTGGCGGTTGTTGGCGCCGTTGCCGCGGTTGTCGAGGACGACGGAGATCTTGTTGCCCGTGATCGGGAAGGTGCCGGCGGCGACCCACTGGCCCAGGTGGGAGGGCTGGTTGATCTCGAAGGTGCCGATCTGGTTGCTCGACGTCTGGGTGAAGGCGCCGTAGACGGTGTAGTGGCCCGGAGTGCCGCCGACGTACGAGAGGTCGTGGACGTTGGGGACGTACACCTGGACCGAGCAGTTGCCCTTCTTCACGTCGCCGCTCGTGAACTTCCACTGTGCCCAGATGCCGTCCGAGCGTGAACTGCCGGACATCGGCAGGCTGTAGTAGAAGCCGCTGCAGCCGTAGGACGTGGTGCTTCCCCGGCTGCCGCGCCAGCCCTCGTTCCCGTCGGTGTAGTAGTCCCCGGTGGCGAAGCCGGGGGTGTTGCAGCCGGGGCCGATGAGGTGCGAGTACGTGGCGGCCGGGGCGGGGGCGGCCGGGGCGGCCGGGGCCTTCGCGGGCTTGTCCTTGGCGGGTGTGTCGTTCGCGGGGGCCTGCTTGCTCTCCGCGGAGGGCGGGGTGTCCTTCGGGGTGCCGGGCTTGGTGCCCTTGTCCTCGCCGCTGGTGCCGGACTCGTGTATGCCGCCGAGCGGGCCGGTGCTGTGTTCCGGCCCGGTGCCGGGTCCGGGGCCCTTGCCGGAGTGCTCGTCCTTGGCCTTGGCCACGCCCGGGGCGGAGATGTGCTGTTCGCCGGGGACGAGTCCGGGGCCGGAACCGTCGGGGTTCATCGAGCTGCCGGCAGGGGTGTCGGCGGCCTTGGGGCGCGGCTTGTCGTCGGGGCCGGAGATGAGGAAGGGCAGCCCGATGAGGACCAGCCCGCAGAGCACGGCGGCGGCGATCATCGGCTTCTTCGGCCGTCCCAGGGGCAGGACGGTGGTGAGCCCCCCGGAGGTCCCGGAGCGCGTCGCGGTGGCGAGACGGGCCTCGGCCGCCGACTCGGACGCGGTACGGGTCTGGGTCCGGGTTTCGGAGGCGGTCCCGGCCGGAGCGGCAGCGGTCCCGGTGGTGGTCGCTTCGGCCGTCTCGGCGGTGGCCGCCGCGGTTTCGCCGTTCGGGGCCGTTGTGGCCGTGGTGTGCGGCTCCTTTTCCGCCGCGGGGTCCGCGCCCTCCTCCGCGCCCTCCTCCGTGGCCGGTTCGGCGGGCGCGGCGGCTACGGCGGTGGCCGTCGCCGCACCGGAGACCGAGGTGCCTGTGCTCGTGCCCGTGGAAGCGGTGGTGGTGGAGGTGGCGGTCGCAGGGAACAGGCCGGTGGACGGCTCCTCGGTCAGGGTGGCGAGTGCCGCCGCGCGTCGCACCGAGGAGCCCGCGGTGCTTTCGCCTGCCGGGGTGGACTCTTTGCTTGCCATGGCTGGTCTGCCTTTCTGGGCGGGAGGAAGAGTTCTGCGGGGGCGCCGCTCAGCGCACCGGTGGGGCGAGGTGGAACGGGCCGGTGCACCGGTCCGGCCAGGGAACCGGCCCGGCCGCCCCCGGGCGGCGGGCGGCGTTGTCCAGCCGTTCCACGGCTTCTGAGGACGGTTCCCGGAACCGGCCGGTCCCGGTGGGCAGTTCGGCCAGCAGGACCCGGGCCGGTAGGTCGCCCTCCGCCTCGTGACGGGCCAGGACCGTGAAAGCGGCCCCGGTACCGAAGAGCGCCCGCACACCATTTCCGTCACGGAAGAGCACCGAGGTGCGCCGGGCGGTCACGGGCCGGATGACGTAACGAACGTGGGACAGGGGCGGCAAGGGCGCGTTCTGTGCCTCCAGGTGGACGACGTCCAGGGGCGCGTCGCACTCCAGCACCGCGCCCGGCACCACCTCGTCCGGGACGGCCGGTTGTGGCACGGCGCGCACCAGGGTGCCCCGCAGGGCGGGCAGGCGCTGCAGTCCGGACGCCAGGCAGGCCGCGTACGGGCGCAGCGCCTCGCCGTTCTCGGCGAGGGCACGAGCTCCGAAGGGGTCCTCCGGGGAGGAGGAGAGGTACAGGTGGACGGCGATCAGATCGGCCCGTGCGGCCTCCTCACCGGTTCCGCGCAGCGCGGGCAGCCGGATGAGCGCCTGGCTCACGGGTCCGCTGTGCTTCTCCCAGACCGCGGCGGCCAGTTGCCGGAACGCCCGGCGATCCGGCTCGCCGCTGAAGCCTTCGGGCGCGCGGTGGCGCCGGACAGGGGCCAAGGCCGGGGTGGCGGGGGGCCTGGCCTGGGCCGGGGGGCTGGGGGGCTTGGTCCGGGACGGGGCGTTGGGTGCCGGAGCCGGCAGGCCGCCGGGGGCGGGCACCGGGGGTGGCGGGGTGGCGCTCGTCACCGTCGGCGGTGGGGTGGCGGGTGTCCCGGTGGTGGTCGTGGGCGGGGTCTCGGGCTCTTCCCGCTGGGCCGGGGCGGACCTGTCGGAGCCTGCCGTGGCGTTCGGCTGCCCGCCCGGTACGGGCCCCGCCGTGCCGAGGCGTGCCCCGAAGGCGCCCCCGGCCCCGGCTCCTGCCCCGGCTCCTGTCACGGCCGGTCGGCCCTCGGTACGTGGTGTGCCCCGGCCCGTTTCCGGTTCGGGGGTTCTTCCCGGGCGGGCGGGGGCGAGTGGTGCCGGGGGTTCTGCTGCGGGGAGGCGGCCTTCGGTACGTGGTTTGTCCGGGCCCGTCTCCGCGGTGGGGTTCACCGCCGCCGCGGACTCCGTTGAGACCGCCCCGCCTTCGGCGTGCGGGGCGGTGCCTTCGCTCGTCCGGGCCGTTGCCGCAGGGGCCTCTTCCGCCTCGGGCTCCGCGGCCGAGCCCCCTCCGGTCGTCGGGCCGGATTCTGTTACGGGTGTGCCCGGGTGAGGCGTCGCCGTTTCGGCCCGCGCAGCGGTGGGCTCGGCGGGCCGGGTGCCCACCTCCCCGGACTCCGGCGCGCTCCCGGACGACGACGGGGCGTTCCTCCGCTGAGGTGCGGCCGCCAGCGTCAGCCCCGTACGGACCGCGAATCGTCGCAGTCCGGCGACGGCCTCGGGCTCCGTACCGTCGGAGAGGGCGAGTTCCGCGTGGGTACGTGCCGCCGCGTCGAGACCGGCGAGAAGCGTGGACAAGTCCTTCAGGTGCCGCTCACGTGCCGTTTTTCCGGTCAGGCAGTCCGGTGCGATCTCCACCCGCAGGGCGCGGGACTCGGCGGCCCGGTCCCGTACCTCGGGGGGCGGTTCGGGGGTGGTGCCGAGCCAGAGCCCGGAGCGCACCGCCACGGCCCAGGCGCCGGACGGCAGCCGCAGGCTCGCCGGTTCCGCCCCCGGGGTGCCCGCCGTGCCGGGGAGCGTCCAGGCGGTGGGGCGAGGGGCGGGGCGGGAACCGTCGTCCCCGGTGGGGGAGCACACCAGGGCGGTCAGCGGTGCGGACCAGGTGAACTCGCCCTCGGGAGAGACCAGTCGTACGGATTCGCCCTCGTCCCCGGTGGCGGCGACCGGGAGCCCCAGGCTCACTTCGATCTCCGTACCGAGGAGGTCGCACACCTCCTCGGCCAGGGCGACCGCCTCACGGCCGTCGGCCGGGACGAGCCGCAGGGAGCGGCGGGGCTCGACGGGCAGGCCGGCCAGGAGAGTTGCCAGGTCCTCCGCCGCGACCGGCTTCGCGCGTGGGGCGCCGAGCAGCACACTCAGCCGTTCGGGGTGCACGGCGACCGCGTATGCGGGCCCGTCGGGTCGTGGCGCGGCGGCGTCCGCCGGATACAGGGCCAGTCCTGCGGGGACGGCACGGACCACGCTCTCCCCGATCGGTCCCAGGGGGACCCGGGTCAGGGCGCGTTGCCAGCGTGGGGCGGGCAGGCGGGCGCCCAGCGCCTCGGGGGCCGCCCCCGGGGCGAAACGCCACCAGCCGCCGCCGGGGGTGGCGGGTTCGGTGACGTGGAGCAGGCCGCCGGGGGTGAGGACGGCGGAGGCGTCGGGGGCTTCCAGGGTCACCTCCCAGGCGTCGGCGAGGCGTTGGGCCAGCGGTCCGGCCTCGCCGGCCGGGGCGGCGGACCCGGACAGCACCAGCCGGACGGAGAGGGGTTCCTCCTCGCGCAACCGGGCCAGCAGCGTGCCCAGTTCCTCGCCGAGGTTGTCGGCGGCCGTCCGGGGCACGTCGACCACGACGACGGGCCGCCGGGGGTCGGCGGGCAGCTCCCGTACGAGTTCACGGACCGGGGAGTCCGGCACGGCCGAGGAACGCAGCAGGTAGCGGTGGGGGAAATCGTCCCGCACGGTGCGCGGCGACGCCTCCCGTGCCGCACCGGCGGCGGAGTCGCCCGCCTCCTCGGCGGGCGCGGTGTCGCGGCGGCGGAACCGACGCATCATCCGCTCGGATATGCCACCCGAGGCCCGCCCCGCCCGTCCGTCGTCACCCTGTCGCACTGGCCCTCCCCTGTCTGGTCGCCCCGATTCGATCATGAAGAGCGCCTCGTGCGGGAGCGTGGTTCTCCGGCATCGCGGGTGAGCTGCTCGAAGCGGATTCGGTGAGGGCTGAGTGAGCTTTGTCGGCGGAGGGCGTCGGGAAGGTGCGGGGTATGCCGTCGGGGCCCGTCAGGAGGAGGGTCCGGCCGGGGCCGTCGGTGTGCAGGTCGAGCAAGAAGGCCGCGGTGGCGCCGAGTTCGGTGCACGACGAAGCGTCCTTCGGGACGGTCGGTGCTACGCCGTGCTCCGCGTCCACCTCCATGGCGGCGCTGAACGGTTGCGTCCGGCCGGTGGTCAGGCGGACGAAGAGATCACTGACGGCCGCGCCCGGCAAGTCGAACCGACCTGTCAGGTCCTGCGTCTGCGGCACCGGCCGGGACCGGGGAAGCCGTGCGGGTAAACCCGGCGGGCACACGGGAGAGCCGGTCGGGCGGTGGCCCGACGCCCGCCCGGATCCAGCGGCGCGGGTGGCCGGGCACGGTACGCGACGGGGCACAGGCGGATCTCCTTGCTGTCCAGCGGAACGTCCGCCCCGTCGACGAGGAGACTCGACTCCGGGGAATAGGGGGAGTGGGGTGGGATTCTTCATCGACGACGCGGTGAATCCGGGATCGTAGGGCTGCCGTGGTCGAGGAGGATGTGCACTGCGATGAGGGTGCTTCTCGGTAGGGTCAGGAAATCCGAATCATCGGTGTATTTCGTTACGATCACCCCTTCCTTCCGTGAAGGTACCGTAGATATGCTTCATAGCGAGCCCGAAGAGATCCGTCCTCAAATTCTTCGCTTTCTCCGTCTGCGCCTTGTTCGTCGGGGTGGGCGTCATCTCCGAAGTAAGGGCTGTTCACCTCTGTCCGAAGGCGCTCCAGGCCGCCCAAGGTCACTTCCCCGAAGTGTGGATTGTCCAGCAAGGTGGACAAATTGTCGATATCAACACCTTCTGAGTTGATTTCCTCGTAGATTTCCAGAAGCTTTCCTATTTCCGGTGCGCTCATCCTGGAAAGCTTATTTTTGTCTACATGCAAAAGTTCTTCCCAGCCCATGCGGAATTCTTCGAAGCCGCCAGTGAAATGCTTCCCTATCCGCTGCTTCAGCGTTTCGCCGGGAGAGGTGGCGAGGCGTCCGATGTTCTCATTCCTGATGTGCCTGTCGTATGCGCTGTCGAAGAGTTTCCCGGAAAGTCCGGAAATGTCTTCGGCGGTCTCCTTGTCGATGTGGAATCTGGACATCTCGTTGACGAGCGCAAGCCAATGATCTTCGGTGAGGCTGGCTGCTTCCTCGCCTTTTCCTATGAAGGTTTGCACTCTTTTCGCGAAATCTCTCTGGTTCCGGGCTTCGTGGCCGGACTTCCCGAGGATAATGCGCCCGATGTGGCCCGGGCTCAGCCCGATGATATCGGAAAACTCTATGTTCGATATTGGAATTCCGCGCACTCCCCCCTGTGTGGAGAAATTGATGAGCATTTCTTTCAGCTTCTCTCGGTCGCCCGACAGATGGGTGGCCCTGATCAAGCCCCTCTCACCTTCGTCCAGGGCGCGGACGGCCTGCCTTCCTCCGCTTGCCCTGTCGCTGCCTCGGCCGATCCTTCCGGCGTCCGGACCCAGGTACTCGTGCCGTTCACGTTTCACGGAGCGATAGCGTTTGGCTCCATTCTCGGTGGAAACCTCGATGTCACTGTCGGAGTCGGTTCTGTATCCGTGTTTTCCTCCGTCCGAGGATGGAATCCGGATCTCAAGGCCGTTGTTCTCGATTACCGTGGTGCCGTCGGACGGAGGTCTCACCCCGGAACTCGCGGGTGTGCTCATCGGGTTGGTCGGTGTCGGATCGCCCGTCTCGTTCTCTGTCGACTCGACCATGTGCTGGAGATACTGTGCGTACTCCGGACTGTTGGCAACATGGGGTTGGTGATCCAGGAGATTCTGCACGGCCGACTTCCAGAAATGGCCGTGATTGGGATTGAAGGACAAGCTGCTGAATCCGAGAGCATCGCGGTAGTACCTCAGTGCGGCCGCACAGCCGGCGCACGGCCGGTACCTGCCCTGGACGATGAAGGATCGCCCCGCGACCTCCGAGGGTTTGATGTCGGCCTTGTGCAGGGCCAGAAGCAGCTTCTGCTCGGCATGTACCGAACGAGGTTTCTCCGGCCCCCCTTTTTCCGTGGGGCCGACGCGGATCATGATCACCTTGCCCTCGTATTCCTTGGCGGTGAGCACCTCTCGCAGGTTGTCGGCGTCCGTGCCGACGAACTCGATCGTCCTGCCGACCGCGTCGCGCAAGATGTCGGCAGTGGCGTCGTCCTCCATGCCGCGCTGATTGTCCAGGATTGCCTGAACCTTCTCCGTGGCGCGGTCCATTCGCTTGAGTTCTTCGGATTGCTTCCCGGCCGTGAGGGGCTTGGGCTGCTGCTTCAGCAGTCCTTGCAGCGAGGTGTCCCCGCTTCCTTTCAGGTGTTCCCGGAGGGCGTCTGCGGATTCGTTGAAGTTCGATGCGAAAAGTAGCCTGCCATTGATCATCATGGACTGTGTCTCGCGGTCGTTCTGAACCGTTCCGGACGTCTTCTCCGCTTGCTCCTCCTGGGCATCAGTCATGATTTTGTGCAGCAGAAAAGAAAGATGGGAGAGGGTTTGCTCGGATCGCTCGTTCTCCATGGAGCGGGGGAAGCGCAGACGGGTTTCGCTCGTCACCCAGCCGAGGGTGCTGCCACCGTGGACGGCGACAATCGGGCTTTCTGTCACGTGGGAGCTGATGGAGTCCGCCGGATTCTTCTTGCGCTCCTTGCCCTTCCCCGTATCCGATTCGCTCGCCGGGGTCTCCTGATCCCCCTGGTGTCCGAGGTCCTCCAGATCCCCCTCGTACCCGGGGTCCTCCCGGTCGTCCTGGTTCAACTGATGTTGGTGCTCCCTCAGTCGCTCCAGCTCTTCTGCGTCGTCCTCTCTGGCACGGGGCTTCTTCTGGTTGCTCGGCCCTGGAGTGTCGTCGTCTTCTTCGCCAACACGCCTTTTCTGGCTTGATCCGGGGGCGCCGTCCTGGTCCGGCGCCTTGCTGGAGGGGTGGTGCGGTGTCTCACCGGGGGTGAGGCGCGTGGACGTCTCGGCCGGTTGGTTCTCTTTGTGGACGGGGGTCTCGGCCGGTTGGGACTCGTTGTGCACGGGGATGACGACGGTGTCGCTGACGTCCTCGATCGTCCTGAGGTAGTCGACGGGCAGTTCGCGCAGGCCGTCCGAGTCGAGGACGGCCATCAGCCCTTCCTCGTGGACTCCGGTGAGGCGTGGGTCGCGGCGGAACAGATGCGGGTCGCCGGTGGCCAGGCCGGTGACGTCCCGGTATTCGTCGGCGAGTCCGAGGTAGTGGAGGAGTTCATGGACGAGGGTGGCGTCGCTGTGCTCGAGGTCCCAGTGGAGTTGGTCCGCCCGGCCGGGCAGCAGGTTATGGGTGAGGGTGATGGCCTCGCCGTGGCCAGGGGCATGCACGAACTCCGCGGTGACGCGGAGCTGGTCGCCGGAGCGCGGGAGCGCGTAGCCCCGGTTCAGGTGCGTGTCCAGGAGGCTCTGCACACGGGTCCGGAGGGTGTCGAGATCCGAGTGATCCAGATGGTCGGCGAGCTCGAAGGGCAGGGTGACGAAGAAGTGACGAACGGTGCGACCGTCGGCGAGGCGTTCGCGTCGCACGTGGTTGCGGATCAGCGTCTCGGAGCCGTTGAGCAGGCCGGGGCGTCGGTCGTTCTGCCGCAGGGCCGGATCGAAGCGTTCGGTGTGCACCGCGGCCGTCTCGGTGTTCCGGAACGGCCGCAACTCCGCCGCGGAGACGAGCGCGTCGACCAGCCTGCCCAGAACCCGGGGGCGGATGGGGCGGTCGGGCAGAGTGCCGCGTCCCGCCGCCGGCCACGGGGTCTCGTCGGTACGCCGCTGGGGCTGAGGCGGCAGTGGCGGCGGTGGCGGGGGCGTGGGGTTGAGGATGTGGTAAGCGAGCGCGGAGAGGCTGGTGTTCGGGGCAGGGGGCGGAGTTTCGGTCGTGTTCGTGGAGTCGGCCGACGGGGCGGCGGTGGAGACCGTGAAGGCTACACGTGCGTTCGGGTCCGGTCCGGCCGTCTCCGAGTCGCCGACCGGTGCTGGAGCCTCGGCGGCGTCCACACTCCCGTCGTCGGAGGACGAGTGCGCCGACGTGGTCGGGATCGACGGGGAGAACGGGCCGGCGGAGGTCTGGCGGCTCCTCACGGGTGGGATGCGGTCGCCGGTCCCGCCCGGGGCGAGGTGGTCCGAGGATTCGTTCCGGGTGGTGTTCTCGGCTGCGGTGTTCTGCGGGAACGCCACGACCGGGGGGCGCGGCAGCACCGAGGGGCGGTGCAGGGGCTGGGAGGAGACCGACTCCCCTCGCGGGCCGCCGGGGCCGCCCAGGGGCCTGACGTTTCCGGTGTTCTCGGCGGACACCGCGGCTCCGCTGTTCTCGCCGGTGACGACCAGGTAGTGGATGCCGTCGTCGCTGTGCACGGCGAGTTCTACGGGGGACCCGATGGCGGTGGCGACGGCGACGGCACGAGTCTCGGCGGCCGCCAGCTGCGCCGCACCGTCCTGCGGCCCGAGCGCCAGCCAGAGCTGTGGCATCGGACGGTTCTCGTCCTGCTGTCCGTCGGGCTGTTCGCCGGCCTTCTTCGCCAGGTAGGAAGCGATCGCCTCGATCAGGTCGGCATCGGGCTGTCGGCCGTTGTCGCTGTCGGTTGTTGCCGCTGTGTCTGCCGTGTCCGTCGTAGTCGTTGCGTTTGTTGCGTTTGTTGCGTTTGTTGTGTTTGGCGTGGCCGTTGTCGCGGTGGGCGTGGTGGTGAGTGGCGGCAGGTCCCAGACGCCGTCGCCCGGGGGCAGGATGCCGAGCCCTCGCAGATCGATGTCGGAGACCCGCAGTATCGCGGTGCCGGTGACGTAGCGGACCGCCCCGTCGGGTTTGGTGACGGTGGTGACCGTGTCGACCTCGACCTCGTGCGTCTGCAGGCCGTTCGTGGCCGTGGGCAGCCCCGCCGTGCCGATCTTCGTCCAGCGGCGTCCGCCGGCCGAGACACCGCCGCCCTGGCCCTGGGGCACCGACTGGAACTGGAAGGGCGTGGCGGAGGCGCCGAGCGTGTGCTCGCCCTTGCTGTCGACGGTGTGGTTCACGCCGAGGGAGAAGGCGGACGAACGCGAGACGGAGGAGGTCGCGGTGGTGCCGGAACCGGTCTGCCGCACCCGGTCGATGGTGACTCCGCGGCTGCTCCCGATGATTTTCGGCCGCAGCAGTTGCGTGGTCATCGTCACCGAGGTCTTGCCGTCGGCGCGAGGCGCGGAACCGCCGAACCCCGCTGCCTGACGCAGCGAGTCGACCGTGATCTCCCCGCCGTGCAGCAGCTCCGTCAGCCGCGCCGCCGCCGCCTCGTCGCTCGTGCCGCTGGTGAGGGTGGCGCCCTTCGCGAGTTCGGGGGCCACCTCGTGGACCGCTTTCAGAAGCTCCTGGTGGTGGGTGATCTCGTAGACGGTCTCCGTACCGGTGGGCCGCACCGGCACCGCGGTCAGCAGCCCGTTCCCGGTGTTCCTCGGGTCGGTCTCCTGCACGCCCTTGGCCAGACGGTCGGCTTCGGCGGGTGCCTCGCCCGTGACCAGGGGATTCTCGTCCCTGGCGAAACGGATGGTGACGGCGGCGTCCACGTTGTCGATGGGGTGCGTCTTCCCGTCGATCTCCACCGAGGCCATGAAGGTCCACGCCAGTTGGAACTCCGCGCCCCCATCCGTACGCATCCAGAGGCGGTCCTCCGCGGTGCTCGTGGTGGTGACGGTGTCGGTGAGGGTGGTGGTGTGTGTGGCCGAGGGGGCGAGGGCCAGCTTGTGCTTGCTGTCGTCGATGGTGGGTATGGAGAGGCTGCCGGACGCGGCGGCTCCCCACTTGGTGGTCCGGCTCCGCGTTTCGGTGATGTTGTTGGGCGCGTGCTGGGTGAAGGTCTCCAGCCCGGCCCCCTTCGCGCTCTCACGCCCCTTCACCTGTAGGAGCTGTTCGGTGCTCCAGTTCGGGCGGCCCGCAAGGTGCACCGTGACGTCCTTGGTGGTCAGGCCGTCGGGGTACGGGAAGGTGAAGCTGAGCGGCTGTTCCCTGCCGCGGCCGGTGAGTGCGGCCATGGCGGCGGGGGAGGTGAAGTCCGCGAGCCGCTGGCGCAGTCCGGGCACGTAGTGCGAGCCGCCGGGGGTGAGGGCGCCGGGTGCGTGGGTCTCCACCAGCTCGGTCAGTCGGCGGTGGTACAGATCGCGCTCGATCCGGGGCTCCGCCGGGGGCACGTTGTCGGTGGCCTCCTGCTCCGGTGCGGCCTGTTCCTGTTCGTTCTCGTTCTCTTCCTGCTGCTGCTGCTGTTCCTGTTCCTGTTCCTGCTGGGTCTGTTCCTGCTCGGTCTGTTCCTGGCCGTCCGGGGATTCCGTCTGCCCCTGGGCGTCAGGATGTGTGGTCTGCGGTGCCGGGTTCGAGCTCGTGGCGCCGGGCGTACCGTCCGTGGGCGCGGGAACGGGCAACGGGCCGCTCAGCGGGGTCACGTCCAGCACGGCCGCCAGGCCGAGGGTTCCGCCCTGTACGAACCGGTACGGCAGCGAGACGTTCTCGGGCATGCCCTCGCCCAGGTTCTGCAGGTCCATCAGGTCGATCAGCCGGCCGTTGTCGCGTCGCAACTGCTCCGGCGTGGAGAGGAACTGCATTCCGCCCTTGATGGTGACCGTCCTGGGAGCGGTGACACCCCCGGAGTGGGTCACCGGGCCGCCACGTGTCCCGCGCCGCAGTGTCACCTCGTAGGTGACGTCGGCGGCGATACGGACGTGCTTGCCGCTCTCGGAGGGCACGCGCGTCACGGCCGTGGACGCGGCGGCCGTCACCGCCCGGGTGTTGCCGCGGCCGTACACCCCCTTGGCGCCCCCGCCGCCGGACACGGCCTTGCCCTTGCTCTCCTCATCGGGCGCGGGCAGCGGGTCGGCTGCCTTGGCCGCGGCCGCCTCGGTGTCCGCCCGGTGTGCCGTGGACTTCAGGCTGAAGCCTCCGCCCCCTTCGAGGGAGGAGGTGTTGGAGGTTTGGCGGGAGGCGCTGTCGACGAGCCCGAGGTCGATCTCGCCGTACTGGGTGACCTCACCGAGGCTGTGGAGGTTGGACAGCTTGGCGCGGATCTCCACGACGAGATCGGTGCCGGCGAGGGCGCCCGGCACGAAGAGGTCGTCGATGACGTAGACGCCCTTGACGAGCTGATGGGCGCGTGCGGACAGGGCCGTGGGGGTGATCTGGGCGTGCAGGGCCTCGCCGAGGGAGATCTCCTCGGACGTCCGGGTGTCGCCGATCAGCGTGTGCCGCACCGTCGTGGCGGCGTTCAGGATGTGCCCGGCCAGGGACTTGGCGCCTTCCACGGCCGAGGTCCACAGGCTGGAGGAAGCGCCGGTGGTCGCCACCGGGGCCGGGGCCGGACTCCGCGTCTGGTTCACGGTCCGGGACGGGTCGTTGTCGGCGGTGTGGGTCGGCAACACCGGATCGGTGGGGAAATCGCCTGGAATGGGACCACCCGCCGCGTGGTCCGGTTGTTCGGAGGGCGGTGTTTCCGACGGCGGTGTCTGGACGGGGGGTACCTCCTCCAGCATGTCGCTCAGGAGCTTGTGGAGTTCCTTGCTGCCCCGCAGGACGTCGACCAGTGAGCCGTCGGGCAACAGGCCGCCCGGGTCCTGGGCCTCCTTCCGTGCCCGCTCTTCGGCAGCCTGCTGTGCCGCATGATGCTCCTGCGCCTGTTCCTCGGACTGTTCCTGACTCTCTGTCTGCTCCTGTGTCTGCTCCTGCGTCTGTTCCTGGGCCTGTTCCTGCGCCTGTGTCTGTGTCTGTTCCTGCACAGCGGCGGGCAGGGTCCGGCTCGCGGGCAGGGCCACGTCCAGATATGCCTTGGGGTCGGTGCTGGTGCTGGTGTCGGCAGGTGTGAAGTAACCGGAGTCGTACGAGTGCAGCGATTGCCCTCCCGCCCGGATATTCAGGCTGAGCACGGCCGGTACCCGGAAGATCTCGGTGGCCTGGTTGCTCGTCGCGATCAACTGCGAATAGGCGAGCCCGGAGCCGACGGTCAGCGTCTCGGCGTACGACTTCGTTCCCTTGATCTCGCCGGTGGCCGCACCCCGTACCGGACCGTCTTTGGAACCGCCCAGATCGGCGTTGCCGCCGATCCACCCGGAGGTGGTCTGCGCCGACTGGCTGGTTCCCGGCACCGACAGGCCGGTGATGTTCGGGATGACGACGCCGCTGATCGTCCGCCGGTGACTGATGCCGTGGCTGTCGTCGCCGTTGCCGGACGGGGTTTCGGGGCTCAGGTCCAGCTGGAGCGCCACCCGGTCGTTGCCGCCGCCGATGACCGGCTTGTTGAAGTGGATGACGTAGCCGCCGTCGATCATCTCGTCCACTCCGGCCTGGAGGCCGGTCGGCGAGGTCAGCAGCGTCAGCTTGCGCAGGTTCTCCAGACGCGCCTTGACCAGGCGCTCGTCCGTGAGTACGCCCGGCTCACCGGCTTGGGGCAGATATCCGTTCTCCTGCAGCCAGCCGCGGGCGCTCTCCAGCACCGCGCGTACCCCCGCACCGTCGAGGGCCAGCGGAGTCGCGGTCAGCCCGAGGGACTCCAGTGCCGCCACCTCGGCGGGGGGCCGCGGCGCGTTGTCGGGGACGGTGCCGTCGACCGTCTCGGGGCTCAGGGCGCGGATCCATGCATCGGTGGCTGTCTCGCTCGCCCGGCTCGTCGTGTCCGGCCGGACGCTCCCGTCCGCGGCGATGAAGGTCACGTGGTACTTCACCCGTGCCGGGGTCAGCACATGCCCGTTGTTCGCCCGCAGGTTGTACAAGGCGTTGTGGGTGGAGCCGGCGCCGAAACCGCGGTCCTTCTGCCAGCTGCCGCCGGCCTTCACCGCGCTGTTGAGACCGACGTTGAAGTCCCGCAGCCCAGAGTCCGATTCGGGGTCCAGCGCGTTCCAGTTCGCGCCGGCCGAGAACTCGCCGCCCAGGGTGAGGGAGGCCTTGGAGAGGGCGTCCACCTTGATCTGGCGATCCAGGGAACGCTCGAAGTTGAAGCGCTTGTCGACCTCGATGTCCTGGAGGCCGTCGCCCTTGCGCGGTTCCACCTCCGCGACGGTCTTGAACATGCCGAGGGCGTTGCCGTCCGCGTCCAGCAACAGCGGCGAGAGCGTGCCCGAGGCGTCGTTGACGTTCTGGTTGAGTTGCGGGAGCTGCAGGGGGAGGGCACCGAGCTGCTGCTGGGCGCTGAAGAACCGCTCCACCGCGGCCAGTGACTCCGGGGAAAGCTGGTCGAGTTCGGTGCCGAACCGCTGTCTGACATCCCGCAGCAGGACGCCCGGGTCGGACATCGAGTCCAACGCCCACAGCGGCAGCTTGTCCAGGTGCTTGCGGAAGTCCTCGGGGTCGCCGTAGAGGGTTGCGGAGCCCGTGCCGTCGGCGGCGGGCGGCTGGGTGAGGTGCTCGGGGAACCAGGCCGTGACGAGATGGTTCGTGGCATCCTGCTCGGCGCCGGAGTCCGGCTGCTCCCCGGTTCCCTCCGTGGTCGGCGCGTCCTCTTCGCTCGGGATGGTGATGGTGGTGGCCGCGGTGTCGTCGCTGAACGTCTGCAAGGGGATGTCGGTGTTCCGCTCGCCCTGGCTGTCCGTGTCCGGAAGCGAGGCGGGCGTGAGGTTTCCGTCCGTACTCACAGTCGGCACGGGTGGGGTGCTGACGCTCCACGAGGCCTTGTAGTCGTACGGGGTCGCCGGTTCGCTACTGCGCAGCAGACTGGTCAGGACGACGGACTGGCTGACCGTGGTGGACACGGTGTTGCGGCCCAGCGTCCCGGTGGGGGAGACCGACACCGGGAAGCCGGTGAAGCGGTTCCAGATCGCGGACAGGAACGGAACGGACGTGTCGGTGTGCTTGTTGGCGAAGGTGCCGGCCCAGGAGGGCGCCGTGAGCGTACGCACGGAGGTCGTGCCGCCCTGGGAGTTGCTGTCGTAACCGGCGGAGTGCCGTTCCTCGTTGTTGCGCGGCGGTATCCGCCGCCCGTGCCCGTACATGAGGGAGGGGGCCGGGTCGGACAGCCGCAGCCGGACGTCGACCGGGTGGGTGGCGCCGCCGTAGACCAGGTGGATGCGGTGCCCGTCCGGGCTCAGCAGCATGACCCGGTTGTCGTGCAGGGCCTGGGCGCTCAGCAGGGTGGCCAGCTGGCTGTCGACCTCGGCCCGGTGTTCCTCGGCGATCTCCAGGGAGTTGCGGACCTGCTCGTGCAGGGAGTTGACGAGCTCGGGGGCGAGCGGGGAGAACTGCACTCCGCCCGGCAGCCCGCGGCTGTCGGTGCCGAGGTTCCGCACCGTCGCCGAGAGCGGGGCGGGTTCCTGCTGAGTGGTGGATGGTGCGGTGGCCGACTGGGGGTTCGTGACCGGCGTGACCGGTGTGACTGGCGTGACCGGCGGGGGCGGCGGGATCTGGTCCGGTGTGACCAGGTTCGTGGAGTCGGTCTCCGTGGAGGTGGTGGACTCGTCCTGGGAGACGGGGGAGACGGGGGAGACGGGGGAGACGGGGGAGACGGGGGAGACGGGGGAGACGGGGACTTCCGACGTGGAAGTCGTGACCGGGGAAGCCGGGGTACCTCCGGGCGGATTCCCCTGCTCCTCGGGGGTGTTCCCCTGGTCTTCGGAGACGTTCTGCTGCTCCTCGACCGTGTTCTGCTGTGCGAGGTCGGTGGGGCGCGGGGCCTGACTGGAGTTCCAGACCAGGGATTCCGGGTCGGTGGCCAGCTTTCCCTGGGTCCGGGTGTCCTCGTACGTGGTCGTGTCCTCGTACGTGGACGTGGACGTGGTGGTGACGTGGGAGCCGGAGTTTTCCTCCGTGGTGGAGGAGTTGGTCTGCTCGGTCGACACCGTCCCGGCCGTGGTGTTGTCGTCCCCCTGGCCGTTGGATTCCCAGGAGTTCGTACCGCTCTCGGTGGCCGGGCGTTGGTTGTCCGCGTTCTCCTCGCCGGTCTGCCGGTTCCCCTCGGTGCCGTTCCCGTTCTCCTGGGAGGGGTCCTCGACCGGGGTGCTCCGGCTCTCGGTGGCGAGGTCGGTCGGCTGATTCGGTGTGTTGTTGTTGTCGCCGCCGTTGCCGGAGGAGGCGGTGGCCGTCTGGTTGTCCTGGGCCTTCTGCTGGGAGGCGTTCGGTGAGGCCGAGTTGTTCGCCGTGTTCGCCGTGTTCGCCGTGTTCGACGTGTTCGACGTGTTCGCGGTGCTCGACGTGCTCGATACGCTCGACGTGTTGGCAGTGTTCGATGTCGTGGTCGGGGCGGAGGTGGTGGCGATCGGCGTCGGGGTTCCCCGGTTGTCGCCCTGACCGGCGCCGGACTCTCCGCCCTCGCTCGCGAGGTACGTCGGATCGTCCGGGGCGTCCAGGTACTGAAGGCCGTCGTCCCCGTCGGCGAACAGCTCGTTCAGGCCGAGATCCGGCATGTCGTCCGTGAGGCTGCCCGCCTCCGCCTCCGCGAAGAACTTGTCGAGGCCGAGGTCCGGCATGTCGTCGGTGAGCCCCGACTGCCCGCCGCCTCCGCTGTTGCCGAAGTCCGGCGGGTCCATGCCGAGCGAGCCGCGCAGCCCCAGCCCGAGCTTCTCGCCGCCGGTCTCCAGCAGGTGGCCGATGCGCCCCTCGACGATGCCCGACCCGAAGGTGAGCCCGGAGGTCTTGAAGGTGTGCTCGTCCGAGAAGATCAGGTTGTACGTGCCCTCCGAGACCGCCGCGTGGGCGCCCTCGAACAGACCCGTGACGGTGGTGCCCCGCACGGACTGGAGGATGCTCTTGCCCATCGCGTCCGCGGTGCCCTCGGTCAGGACCTTGGTCACCCGGTCGTCGAGCTGCTTGGCGATCGGTTTGAGCGCCTCCCCCAGCGCGTCGGGCAGTTCCTTCCGTCCGGTCGCCATGAGCAGGGTCGACGCCCACTGCCGGCCCGCGTCGCGGGCCGCGGTGCCGCCGAAACGCCGCTCGAAGGCGTCCCCGACGTCCTTGATGAAGTTGCGGGCCGCCTTCTCCGGGTTGGGCCCCGTGGTGTTCGGCAGATGCTTGCGGAAGATGTCGGTCATGTCCTGACCGAAGGACTGAGGCTTGGGAGGGAGGTCCTTGTTGGTGTTCGGCTTCGGGGTGTCGCCGGGCGGTGTCTTCGCGGGCGGGGGCGTGACGTCGTCGCCCGCCTTGTTCTTGGACGGGGGCGGAGGCGCGATGTCGTCGCCGGCCTTGTTCTTGGGTGGCGGGACGGCGTCGTCGCCCAGCTTCTTCTTGGGTGGCGGAACGACGTCATCGCCCAGCTTGTTCTTGGGCGGGGGCAGTACGTCGTCGAGCTGCTTGCCGAGCTGCTTGCCGGCGTCGTCGCCGAACATCTTGGAAAGGAGCTTGCCGAACTTCTCGCCCAGCGCGTGGAAGGGACCCGCCAGCAGGCCCTGGATCGCTCCGGACAGGGCCGCGTTCTTGGTGAGGTCGCCGTCCCACTCGTCGCGGGTGCCCTGGTTCAGCTGGGTCCACTGGACGAGACCGTCCATGGCCACACCCATGCCCACGTTGATGATCTCGTGCATGAGTAGCGTGAGGAGCATCCGCCCCAGCCGCGTGCGGATGATCAGCCGCACGATGGCCTGCTTCTGCAGATACGCCGCGATGGACGCGCCGAAGAAGAAGGACAGCGCCATCGCCACCGCTGCCTCGACCAGCAGCTCCACCAGCTGAGCGATGATCATGTACTTGGTGTACTGGAGCTGGGTGGCGCTCTTGCGGGTGAAGCCGGCGATCAGCTCCGCCTGCTCGGTGACGGAGTTGAAGTAGTCGAGCCCCTGCTGGCCGCCGAGGAAGGACTTCATCGCCTCCTGGTACATCTCGGCGGCGGTGCCCTCGAAGTTCTTCCTGGTGTAGCCGAGTGCGTCGGCCACCTGTTTCTGGATGTCGCCGTTCAGTTTCCCGTGCAGCCCTTTGTGCGCCTCGGCGAGCGCGAACATCTTGTCCTCGTCGCCGTCCGGCGGGACCTCACCGGTCAGGGCCGCGAACAGCCACGCGCACTCGGGGGGAAAGTGCAGGGACATGGCTGCTCAGTGCTTCTTCGTCGTACTGGTGTTGACGTGGTCGATCACGCCCTCCTGTGTCTTCTTGAACTTGCTGGAGGTGTCGCCGAGGCTCTGCCCGCTGGACTCGAGCGCCTTGACCAGCGCCTCGGTCCCGTCCACGACGAGGCCGAGACCCTGGTAGTACTTCTTGGCGAAGGTCTCACCGAACTCCCCGGTGCCCCAGCAGCCGCGGTAGCTGGTGATCTTGTCCATGTACTCGTCGCGGGCGACCTTGAGTACCTCGCTCACGTCCTTCACGGCCTCACCGCTGCGGTTGAGGCCCTCGGTGTCGACGTCGAGTTCGCTCATCGGTCCGTCCTTTCCTTCCCGGTGCCGGTCCCGCTCTCCTCGTCGTCCACCAGCTCGTCCAGCAGAGCCCCGCCGGAGGTGGCGGTGGAGCGGGAGGGCGGTACGACCAGGTCCGTGTCCTCCCGCAGCGGGGCGAACAGTTCATCCCACTCGACGGGCGCGAACCCGCCCTCGGCGTCCGGGGACATTCCCGGGACGGGGCCGAACGGCCGGTAGATGTCCAGCAGTTGGGAAGCCGCCTGGGAGCGTGCGGCGGCGATGGTGCTCATCACCGCGCTCGCCAGCTCGGCGGGGGCCATCGTGCGGTACCGCGAGGTGGGGAAGCGCAGGTTCGTCACCTCGCCCTGCGCCCCTACGGTCGCCTCCACCGAACGGTCCTTGGCCGTGACCGTCGCGGATATCCGGGACGCCTCCGCCGCGGCCGTGTCCAGCCGCGTCCGCGTCTCCTCGAACTCGGCCAGCGCCTCCGCCAGCCGTTCTTCCAGGGGATTGCTCATCGTCCCGCTCCTCCTTGTTCGCGCACACCACGACCCCGGCGGGAGACCGGCCTCTGCCGGCCGAACCCGGTACCCGCACCCCCGTACACCGGGCTCACCGCCCGATCACGCCGACGACCCCGCCCTCGTCGGTGCCCCAGACGTCTTCGTCCTCGCTGACCCAGGTGGCGCGCTCGCGCTCGTCGCTCTGGGTGTTCTGGCCACCGGCGCCGCCCATGCCACCGCCCATCGGAGGCATCATCGGCATCCCGCCGGAGCTGGTCGCCGGACGGCGCATCGCGGCCGACTCCTCGGCGGCGAGCTGGGCGGCTCGACCGCGGGCGGCCGCCGACTCGTTGATCGCGGACATGCGGGTGCGCTCGCCGGGCAGGGCACCGCCGGCACTCGCGCCGCCGGGCGGGGTGAGGCTCTGCCCCAGGGGGTTGGCGGACAGCGGGGGCGGTGCGGAGGAACCGCCCGAGCCGTAGCCGCCGTAGCCACTGCCGGTCAGGGACGTGTTCAGCTTCTTGTAGTCGTCCGGGTAGTCGTAGTAGTCGAAGGTGCCGAAGCCGCCCGAGGACTTGTTGCCGCCGAGGCCGGTCGGGCCTCCCGTGACCTTGAGCGTGCGGCCGTCGGCGTCCGTGGTGACCGTCCGCCCGTCCGGGTAGCTGATCTTGTGGCCACCGTCCTTGAACTTCTGGTCCACCGTGCCGTCCGGATACTTCGTGGTCGTGGAGCCGTCCGCGTTGTGCTTGGTCTCCGCGCCCGCGTTCCCGCCGAGGGGGTTCAGGTGCTCGGTCTTCTTGTCGCCGTCCGGGTCGGTGGTGGTGTAGGTGCCGTCCGGCCCGAGCTTGGTGGAGGTGCCGTCCTTGTACGTGGTGACGACCGTGCCGTCCTTGTCCACCTTGGCCACCGAACCGTCGGCGTACTCGATGGTCGAGGTGTTCTTGCCCAGGTGCGAGACCGTCTTGGTGCCGTCCGGGTCGACCGTGGTGACCGTTCCGTTGGAACTCACCGTGGTCCTGGTGCCGTTGGCGTGCACCGTGGTGGCCGAGCCGTCCTTGTTGAAGGTCGTGGTCGAGCCGTCCGGGTTGTGGACGGTCTGCCCCGGCGCCGGATGGGAGACGGTCTTGTTGCCGTCGGAGTCGGTCGTGGTCAGCGTGCCGTCGGCGGCGCGGGTCTGGGTGGAACCGTCCTTGTACTGCGTGACGGTGCTGCCGTCCGCGCGGATCGTGGTCCTGGTGCCGTCCGGGTACGTGACCGTCTCGCTGCCGTCCTTGTGCAGCACGGTGGTGGAACCGTCCGGGTTGACGGTGGTCGTCGTACCGTCGCGGCCGATGGTGGTGGTGGTCCCGTCCTTGTGCGTGATGGTGCGGGAGCCGTCCTGGTTGTACGTGGTGGTGGAGCCGTCCGGGCCCTTGGTGGTCTTGAGCGGGACGGAGGTGTTCGGGCCCGTGCCCAGGCCGAGGCCGGGCCCGTTCAGCCCGAGCCCGGGCGGGGGCGATCCCGGAGGACTCTTCTCCTGGTGCCCGTCCGGGAAGGTCGTGGTGTACGAACCGTCGGGGTTGCGCACGGTGGTGGAGCCGTCCGGGTTGTGGACGGCGCCGTCGAGGCCGGTGCCCGTGCCGGGGCCGTTGAGACCCAGGGTGGGCGGGGGGACCACGTCCTTCAGGCTGGGCGGCGTCTGGTTGTCGTTCAGACCGGGGGGCGTCTGGTTGTCGTCCAGACCGCCGCCGAGGCTGTTCGGATCGAGCTTCGGCGGCGGTGTCGTCTGGTCGTCGTCGCCACCGAGCTTCGTGTCCAGCTCGTTCTTCTTGTCCTCAAGGTCCTTCTGCTGTTGTTCCTGGTCTTCTTTCAGCTGCCTCGTCTGGTCCTCGGTGTACTTGGTCTTCAGGTCGGTGAAGCCGGGATTGAACGCGAAGGCGCTGTTGGACTTGGAAATGGTCAGCAAAGCTTCATTGAGATTACCGGCGACCGTGGTGGCGGCATCATCCAGCGTCTTCAGGCCCTTGCACCACTCCACATAGGCCTGCTGCGCAAGTTTATGCCAGGCCTCTTCGGTCCGCAGGTCGCCGTAGCTATTGCCGTTCTCCTCGTAGAAGATGGAGAAGGTCTCATTGGGGTAGTATGAGTTGATTTTTTTATGGATATTGGTGATGTTGCGCGTGTTCAGGTACGAGACGACCTCGTCTATCTTTTTTGCGAGAACGATGGTGGGCAGCCACATGTCACCCTTCAGCCATGTGTCCCAGGCATCGTGCAGGTCCGACGCCGCTTTATTGATCGCTGTTGCCGCTTGGCTGAGGTTCTCGCCCACCAGGGAGTCCGGCGTATAGTCCAGAAAGAGTGTTTCTCCTGCGGAGGAGCCGGTCGAACTCCCGGAGGGGGCCAGGGACTCCGCAAGGTCCTTGTAGCCCAGATTCAGGCCGTCAATAAGGGAGCGGAAGACATCCGCCCCGGTGCCTTGCCAGGATGCATCGTCCTCTCCGAGGCTCTTGTGCCACTGTTCGAGCTTCGGTCCATGATCCTTGAAAAATGTCCGTACCAGATCGAAAGATTTGGCTGTGGTGATGAGGGAATTCAAATCTACGGAGTCTTCCTTTTTCACCACCTTTCCTCCCGCGTATTGGCCGCCCCAACCCGTGGTGGAGTGAAAATTCTTGAGCTGGTCAAGCGCTTCTGCGTATCCGTAGTCGAATGCTGAAGCGACCCCCCCGGTCTTGAATCCGTCATCCCCCCAAGGCACGTTCAGGGTGATTTTGTAATACTGCTTGATGGCCTTCTCGGTGGAGCCGGGGTAATCGTAGAAACGGACAACCATGGAAGTGCCGAAATTGCCCTCCTTTGTTTCTCCTGTTATTTGGAAGATATTTATCACTTCGGTCTTGACCTGCAGCCAGCCGTATCCTTCCGCACTTCCGTCGGCTGTGCTGCCTATTTTCCCCACGTCTTCGCGTGTTCCGCCTGCGAAACCGGTGAGTTGACCGGCGATGTATTCCCATCTGACCGGGGCGTTCTCTGCTGGCATGGCGGAATGGGGGCCTTTCGGAAGGGGCGGGACGTATTGTGATGCGTGTCAGGTTCCGGTGTTGGTCCCCTGCGGCTTGGGGCCGAGGTCCTTGTCTATTAGCTTCCAGTCGTTCAGGAGGTCCTGTCCCTTGATGTCGTCGAGCGTTCCCTGCTGGGTTTCCGCCATGTCCTTGATGGTGGCCAGCAGGGTTTTCTTTATGTCGCCGAAAAGGGTTCCCTGATCTTCTATGATCCCGTTCAGTGAGATCGCGCTGTCGCTGATGTACTTCATGAAGGCGACCGCGCTGATCGGAGTCGTCATGTCTTCGTCGCTCACCGCCAGTTTGCCGAGCTGGGGACCTTCGGCGAAGTACACACCCTTTTGGGTCAAGGCGCTGGAGAGGCGGAGCATCGTCCACAGACCCGCGGGAATTTTATCCGTCTTCTGCAAGTTGCCCAGTGCATCGATGAAAGCCTGGATCCCATTGGTCCCATCGTTGACGAATTTCGTCAGATGGTCCTCGTCGAGATGGGAAAGATCGATACCTTCGGCCATGGTCTCTCTCTCGAACGGCGGGGCGGGGTGGTGGGGACGTCCCAGCGCCACCGGTCGTTGCCGGTGGCGCTGTCGGCGGCAGGGTCAGATGCGCACGTTGGACCACTGGTCGGCGCTGCGGTTCTCGTGCTTCCTGTAGATCTCGCTGATCTGGTTCAGCAGGGCGCTGTGGCTCTGGAGAATGGTGCCGAGGCCCTCCGAGGCCCGGTTCCACTCGTTCTGCTTCTGCCCGTACACGGAGGCGTCCGCACCCTGCCAGGCTCCGCGGAGGCCGGCCAGTTCCTCGTTGAGCGCGGTGACGGTGTTCTGGATCGCCTTCGTCTGCATCCGCATATCCTCTGCGGCGCGGTCGACATGCTGGTACTCGACGTGAATGACACCGTCGGTCTTGTTGGCGTAGAAGTCGGGCATGAAAGCTCCTCGAACGGCAGACGGATGGGAGAGGTGACGAAGGCGGTCGGCTCAGGAAGTGAACCCGGCTCAGGGGTTGAGCTTGTTCTCGGTGCCCTGGGAGATGCTGGAGCGCTTGGCCGCCTGGATGAAGTCGTTGATCTCGGCCTGGGTGCGCGACTGCGCCTGCCCGGTCTCGGTCAGCGTCTGCATCATCTCGCCCATGCTCCGGGTGATCACGTCCACCTGGCCGCTCCACTCGTTGAGCAGGCTCTGAAACGCCGTGCCGTCCGCGCCGCCGTAGGCCCTGATGAGGCCGTCCATCACGGTCTTCACGTCGTTCTGGGCCCTCGTCACCCCCTCCTTGGCCTGGGAGAGGGCGTTGTAGCCGCGCTGGTTCTCACTCTGGTCCGAAGTCTGGGTGTTACCGGGAGGCGGCGGAGTCGCCATGGTGGGTTCCTTGTCTGACGCGCGGCAATGAGAACTGACGAGAGGAAAGAGTCGAACACTCGTCTAGATAAAGCCTGATGCTAAAGAGACCTGTGTGACCCATGCAACGTTCTGTGAGTCATTTGAGGTTCTTCTGATGTTCGAACCCGGAAGCAAGGCCCAAGACATGGGGAAAGATGCCGTCAAGTCGGCAGAGCTTCACCCACAGTTCGACTTCGCCTCCGTCAACGCGGTGGCTGTGTCCGTCGACTGACTGCCCGTCGCCGTGGCCACATCCAGTCGCGGTCCCGTGGGCAGCATGTCCAGCAGCCTGGACGGCACGGCCTGAGCATGGCCGCCCTTCAGGCCCAGCCGCTCCACCGCGGCGGCGTCCGGCAGCCGGTACTTCACACCGATGTCGGTGACCAGGTACGTGGTGGTGCCGCGTACCCCGCCGCCGGCGCCGAGCGCCTGCACCAGCGCGCCGCCGTCCGGGCGGACGGCGACCCCGTCCACCGGCAGGCAGGCCCGCGCGATCTCGGGACCGGTGGCCGGGGCCGGGACACTTCCGGTCTCCTGCACCAGGGCGAGACGCACCCGGGGGGCGGTGCCCTCGGGCTGGATCTGGGCGCAGAGCGCCGAGCCGGTGGCGACGGTCCGCAGGGCCGGGGCGCGGCCGGGCCAGTCCGCCGGGTCCGTCGCGGTCTTCCCGGCAACGGCCTGCCGCCGGGTCAGCTCGTCGGCGGTCAGCGTCAGCGGCTTCGGGGCCCTGCCCTGGTAGACCTGGCTCGCGGTGCGGTCGTCGCCGAGCACGAGGGCCGCCGCCACAGCGGTGAGCGGGCGCAGCCCGGCCTTCTCCAGCAGGAAGTACTGCTTGGCGGTGCCGGGGGAGGAGAGCGCGAAGACCTGGCCGACCCGGGCCGTCGCACCGGCGACCCGGCCCGTCGCCGTACCGCGGCTGTCGACCTCGGGGGCCACCAGGTCCGCGCCCGCGGGCAGGCTGTCCAGGAAGGCGGCCGAGACGGGGGCGGGGACGGCGCCGGAGTAGCCGAGCGACTGCAGGGCCCCGTGTCCGCCGATGCGCATCCGGTGTTCGCCCCAGAGCAGGTACTTCATCCCGTCCGGGCCCTTGACCAGCACGCTCTCCTGCTTGCCGGGGAAGTCGCCGTCGGCCGGGAAGCCGAGGCGCAGGGAAGTACGGGCCTTCCGGTCGGCGCCGTCGGGGCCGGTGTGCTGCGGCTCGTCGGCGCAGACCTGCCAGGCGCCCTTCTCCAGGTCACCGGGACCGGGCAGTGAGTCCGGGGCGCCGGGTATGCCGATGGGGGTGCCGTGCGCCTCGCCGCGCAGGGAGGCCCCGGAGACCGTGACGGTGCCCAGCTCCTTCTGCGAGATCAGGCGTGCCGAGGCGTAGTTGCGTACGGGGCGGAGCCGGCCGTCCAGGTACAGGTAGCGCGTACCGGTGTCCTTCTGCACGATCAGCGCGTCCGCCGTGCGCCAGGTCTTGGTGCCGGTCGGGGAGATGAGCCCGAACAGCAGGAAGCCGACGACGAGCACCACGCCGAGCCCGATGCCCCAGGCCAGGCCGCGGTTGGTGCGGCCGACGGGGCTCTCCGGGGCGTCCGGGTCGTGGCGCAGCATGCCGCCGGTGAGCCGGCCCATGACGAACATGTGGGCCTGGACCTGGTCTTTCCTGGACTGCATGCCGTGCCCCCGTCAGCCGGAAATGGCGCGCAGGTCGCCGTAGACGCCGAGTACCCACAGGGCCAGCGGGATCAGTGCCACCGCCGCGCAGGTGTGCAGGATGTCGCCGGCCCGGCCCCAGTGGGGCAGGACCCGGCGGCCGGGCACCGTCCAGGAGGTGATCGCCGCGATGCCCGCGAGGGCGAACAGGGCGGCGAGCAGGACCGGACGGTCTTCGGGGGAGAGCTCGGCTCCCTCGGTGAGGGCCGCCAGGACCAGTCCGTACAGGCCGGGCAGGAAGACCGCCGGGCGCTGCCAGACGTTGCCGATGGCACGGGAGTGCAGCAGCAGGAGCAGGCAGAGGACCCCGGCGGTGACCCGGGCCGGGGTGCCCGGGTCGTCCAGGAGCAGTGCGGTGAGCACGGCGGCGCAGACCAGGCCGACCGCCACGTACAGGGCGGTCATCCACTCCTCGGCCAGCGCGGTGCGGCTGACGACGTGCCCGTGCGGGTGCGGGTCGATGCCCTCCTGCAACTCCTCGGCGTTGGAGGGCAGCACGGGCAACCGCAGCCCCGACAGCCGGAAGGAGAGCCCGGGGACCAGACCGCCGACGGCGACGGTGAGCACGCCCACCACGCTCGCCGCGTGTCCGAAACCGACGTCCAGGGTCAGCATCAGCGTCCCCCACACCGCCCCCGCCAGGGCGATCACCGCCATCGACAGCAGCAGCGGGACGAAGGCCGCCACCGCGGCCACGGCCAGGACCGCACCGCCCACGGCCGCGGCGGACGCGGCCAGCAGGCGGGCGCCGGTCAACTGCCCGCCGCTGTCGGCCTCGCCGGCCGGCAGCAAGGCGCCGGCCAGCGCCAGGTAGGGCGACACGAAGACCCCGAGGGCGGCTCCGGCGGCCGAGTCCCCGACCGCGCGGGAGGCCGCGGCGGCACCGAAGAGAACCAGCAGTCCCGCGACGCCGGCGACGGCGGCCCGAGCCGGTCCCTCCCCGCCGGGCAGGGCGCAGACCACCCAGCCGGCGGCGAGCAGCAGCACGGCCGAGGTGCGCAGCAGCCAGCGGCCGGTGCGGCTGTCCCAGCCGTGGGGGCGTTCGCGCATGGTGCTGGCGACCCCGTCCACGAGGTCGTCGAAGTGGATCGCGGGCAGCGCGTCGACGCGGGGCCGCAGATGGAGCGTCTCCCCGTCGCGCAGGGACAGCACCTCGGGAGTGCTCTCCTCGTCCAGCGGTTCCTCGCCGAGCCGTTGCAGCACCCAGCCGCCGTGTTCGATTCCCTGCTCCGCGAGTTCCTCACCGGCATGGTCGAGAAGGGTCGGCAGAAGGTCGGCCAGGGGGACGTCGACCGGCACCGCGAGGTCGAGCAGACGCTCGGGGGTCTTCACTGTGAGTCGGCACAGACCGGGGCTCGATATGCCCGAAGTTTCCGTCATGGCGGGTGGCCGCACCTCTCCGAGGGGCCGGGGTACCGAAGTGGGGAAGCGCACATTACCTTGGACAACACGTCAGGTCCCAGGCCCCCCGGGCCGTTTGACCGCCCGTCGCTCGCGCTGCCCGGCGGGGAGCGGTCCGCACCGACGGAACACCGCGCGAGCGGCCTGAGGACCGGACGCGACGAGCCCCGAGGAGACACCCAGCGTGAGCACCATTCTGTTCCGCCGTCCCGCCCGCCGGCGCGGTCCCGACATGCCCGACGGGGAGCTCAGCCTTCAGGAGCCGCCCACGCTGCCGGAGGCGGAACCGAACACGTCCGCCATGTGGACGTACCTGCCGATGGGTCTCACCTCGCTGGCGATGCTCATGATGTTCCTGCGCCCCGGCCAGGCGACCGCCTTCAGCTACATAGCCATCGGGCTGATGCTGCTCTCCTCCGTGGCCATGATCCTCGCGCAGCTGATCCGGACCGCCGGTGAACGCAAACGCAAACTCAAGGGGGAGCGGCGCGACTACCTGCGCTATCTGACGCAGATGCGCCGCAAGATCCGCGTCACGGTGGGCGCCCAGCAGAAGGCCCTGGCCTGGCGCCATCCGGCACCCGCCGCCCTGTGGGCGCTGACCGGCACCAGCAGGCAGTGGGAACGCCGGCCCTCCGACGACGACTTCGCCGAGGTGCGGGTGGCGGTCGGCGACCAGAAGCTCGCCGTGCGTCTCGCGCCGCTCGCCACCAAACCGGTCGAGGACCTCGAACCGCTCTCCGCGCACGCCCTGCGCAGTTTCATCCGCGCCTACGGCACCGTCTCGGGCCAGCCCATCGCCCTGTACCTGCGCGCCTGGTCACGGGTGGTGATCCGGGAGGAGGGCGAGGACGAGGAGCGGGACCGGGCCCTGCTGCGGTCCCTGATCGCCCAACTGGTCACCTTCCACGCCCCGGAGGAGCTGAACATCGCGCTCTGCGTGAGCGACGAGCGGCGCGCCGCCTGGGAGTGGCTCAAGTGGCTGCCCCACGCCCAGCACGGCTACCAGCGGGACGGAGCCGGTCAGGCCCGGCTCGCGGCGGCGGACTTCCAGGCCCTGGAGGAGCTGCTGGGCGCCGACTTCACCCAGCGGCCGCCCTTCGACCCGGAGACCCCGCCGGGGCGCGACGAGCCCTTCACCCTGGTCGTGGTCGACGGCGGGGCCGTGCCCTCGGGGCACCGTGTCACCGGGCCCGGTTACCGCAACACCGTGCTGGTGGACCTCAGCGGGGCCCTCGCCTGGAAGGCCGCCCGGGGCACGCTGCGGCTCCGCCTCGACGAGGAGGGACTGCACCTCGTCCGGACCGATCGCGACCGCAAAGAGCAGGCCACTCTGCTGGGGCAGCCGGACAGCCTCGGACCGGCCGCCGCCCGCGGACTGGCCGCGCGGCTCTCCCCGTACCGGCTCGGCGGCGGTGTCACGGCCTCGGAGCCGTTCGTCACCGACACCGAACTGACCACCCTGCTGGGCATCCCCGACCTGCGGCGGCACGAGCCCGCCCGGCTCTGGCGCCACCCCGTGGAGGGGCGCGGACGGCTGCGGGTGCCCATCGCCGTCGGCGAGGACGGCACGTCCGTCGAGCTCGACATCAAGGAGTCCGCCCAGGGCGGCATGGGCCCGCACGGCATGCTCATCGGCGCGACCGGCTCCGGCAAGAGCGAGCTGCTGCGCACCCTCGTCCTCGGGCTGGCGCTCACCCACTCCTCCGAGACGCTCAACTTCGTCCTCGTCGACTTCAAGGGCGGCGCCACCTTCCTCGGCATGGACGAGCTGCCGCACACCTCCGCCGTCATCACCAACCTCGCCGACGAGGTCGCCCTCGTCGGCCGCATGCAGGACGCCCTGCACGGGGAACTGATCCGCCGTCAGGAACTGCTGCGCAAGGCCGGCAACTACGCCTCCCTCCTGGAGTACGAGCGGGCCCGCGCCGCCGGGACGCCGCTCGCGCCGCTGCCCAGCCTGTTCGTCGTCGTCGACGAGTTCAGCGAACTGCTGGCCGCGCACCGCGACTTCATGGAGCTGTTCATCATGATCGGCCGGCTCGGCCGGTCGCTCGGCGTACACCTGCTGCTCGCCTCCCAGCGACTGGAGGAGGGCCGGATGAACCAGCTGGAGGGCCACCTCTCCTACCGCATCGGTCTGCGTACCTTCTCCGCCATTGAGAGCCGCGGCGTCCTCGGCGTCCCCGACGCCTACCACCTGCCCTCGCAGCCCGGCAGCGGCTATCTCAAGAGCGGTGTCGAGGCCCTGACCCGCTTCCGGGCCGCCTACGTGTCCGGCACGTACAAGGCGCCCCGCCGGGGTGCCCGCCGGGAGCAGATCGCCCGTCAGGTGGTCTCCTGGGGAACCGAATGGGTGGTGCCCCACACCCTGCCGGCCGCTCCCGACCCGGAGCCCGCGACCGAACCGGAGACCGAGGAGAGCCTGCTCGGCCTCGCCCTGGACCGGCTGCGCGACAGCGGACCGCCCGCCCACCAGGTGTGGCTGCCCCCGCTGGACACCCCGCCCAGCCTCGACGCCCTGCTGCCGCCGCTGACCCCGGACCCCGACTTCGGGCTCACCGTCGCGGGCTCCCCGGACCGCGGCCGGCTCCGCGTTCCGGTCGGCCTCGTGGACCGTCCCTTCGAACAGGTACGGGACCTGCTCACCGTCGACCTCTCCGGCGCCGGCGGCCACGTCGCCGTCGCGGGCGGACCGCAGAGCGGCAAGAGCACCCTGCTGCGCACGTTGATCTGCTCCCTCGCCCTCACCCACTCCCCCCGCGAAGTGCAGTTCTACTGCCTGGACTTCGGCGGTGGCGCCCTCTCCTCGCTCGCGGGCCTTCCGCACGTCGGCGGGGTCGCCGGGCGCCTGGACCGGGAGCGGATATCCCGCACCCTCGCGGAGGTCACCTCGCTGCTCAACCGGCGCGAGCTGTTCTTCCAGGAGGAGGGCATCGACTCGATGTCCACCTATCGCAAGCGGCGCGCGGCGGGTGAATTCGCCGACCAGCCCTTCGGGGACGTCTTCCTCGTCGTCGACGGCTGGTCCACGGTGCGCAACGACCTCTTCGACGACCTCGGTGTCTTCGGCGAACTGACCGCCCGCGGCCTGAACTACGGCGTCCACCTCGTGATCGCCACCTCGCGCTGGGTGGAGGTGTCCGCCGCCCTGCGCGACCAGATCGGCACCCGGCTCGAACTGCGCATGGGCGACCCCATGGACTCCGCCATCGACATCCGCAAGGCCGGTACCGTACCCACCTCGCCCGGCCGCGGTCTCAGCCCCGACAAGATGCACTTCCTCGCGGCCCTGCCCCGGATCGACGGGCAGGAGCAGGCGGAGGACCTCTCGGAGGCGCTCGCCGACCTCGTCGAGGCCGTCGCGGAGAGCTGGGACGCCCCGCCGGCGCCGGCGGTACGGATGCTTCCCACTCACCTGCCCGCCGCCGAACTCCCCGCCTCCGACCGGGCGCTGCGGGTGGCGATCGGCCTGGACGAGGTGGAACTCGCGCCCGTCTGGCATGACTTCGGCCAGAGCCCGCACCTCTACCTGGTCGGTGACACCGAGAGCGGCAAGACCAGTGCGCTGAGGCTGCTGGCCCAGCGGATCATGGCGACCCACAGCCCCGACGAGGCGAGCTTCCTGGTGGTCGACTACCGCCGGGAACTGATCGAGGCGATCCCTGAGGAGTACCGGCTCGGGCACGCCGTCTCCGCGGACCCGCTGCGTGAGTACGTGGACGGTGTGGCCCGCGCGATGGCCGGACGGCTCCCCGGCGAGGACATCTCCCCGGCCCGGATGCGCCGTGCCGACTGGTGGAACGGGCCGCGCCTCTTCGTGATCGTCGACGACTACGAGATGGTCGGCTCGCCCTTCGACGGCCCCTTCGAGCCGCTGCTCAGCCATCTGCCGCTCGGCTTCGAGATCGGCCTGCACATGATCGTCGCCCGCGCCTCCACCGGCGCGGGCCGGGCGGACGCCCTCGTCCGCAAGATGAACGAGGTCAACTCGTCCGCCCTGCTGCTGTCCTGCCCGCCGTCGGAGGGATACCTCCTCGACAACGTCAAGCCGCGCATCCTGCCGCCCGGCCGGGCCCAGAGCGTCGTCCGCCGCAAGAACCGGCTCATCCACCTCGCCCTGCCCGAGCCCGGTGCGGAGACCACCGAGGAGGAGTGAGCCGCGGTGGGCGTCAGCCGGTACCGGCTGACGCCTGCGGGGACTACGGGAGGAACCGCGCCGTCAGGCGAGCGGCCGGCCCTCGGCGTCCAGCCTGCCCGGCCGCCAGCGGCGGCCCCGGCCCCGCGGCAGGACCAGCGCGAGGAAGGCCACGAGAACCACGATCCCCGTCGCGGCGGCCGTCACCAGATAGGCCGTCGACCGGGCTCCCGCCGTCTGAGGCGCGTGGGGCAGCCGGATCGGGTCCGCTTGCGCGGCCACCGCCGGGGCCGTGCCACGGGCGACCCCGGCGACCGCCCCGTACGGGTCCAGCGCGGGCAGATCCCCCGGATACGCACCCGTCAGCAGCCGTTCGCGCACCTCGGCAGCGCTCAGACCGGGGTGGTAGGAGCGCACCAGCGCCGCGGTGCCCGCGGTGATCGCCGCGGCCAGGGAGGAACCCGAGGCGGTCCACTTGCCGTCGCCCACCGGGCCGGGCCCCACCAGGGCGCCGCCCGGCGCGGACAGGTCGGCGTGCCGGAAGGCCGGTGCGGACTCCGGCCGCGTCCCCTGCGGCCCGGTGTCGAGCACGGCGAGGGCCTGGGCCGGGGCCACCGGGGCAGAGGGCGCCTCGGACGTTCCCGACGGTGCGCTGTCCGCCGCCGCGGGCACGATCACCAGGGCGTCCTTCGCGCGGGCCACGGCCATCGCCTCGCGCACCCGCCGGTCCGAGCCGTCCATCGGAACGGCCACCGTGATGACGGCCGCACCGGCCTCGGCGGCCTCCCGTACTCCGGCCGCCAGCCGCTCCGCGTCCGGCTCGCCGCGCTCCCCGGTGCCCCGCACGGCCAGGATCCGTGCCTCCGGCGCCACCCCGGAGAAGCCCTGGCCGGACAGCGCGGCCCCGGCGACCAGCCCCGCCTGGAAGGTGCCCCGGCCCACGCAGTCGTCGCCCGCCGCGCCCAGCACCCGCACCCGGCCCGCGAGCACGGCCGGCTGGTCGCTCACCCCGGTGCCGACCACCGCCACCGTCACCCCGCGCCCTCGCGACAGACGCCACACCTGGTCCAGCCCCAGGGCGCCCCGGGTCCACGGAGCCGCCGCCGTGTTCTTGCCCCGCACGGTCGTACAGCCCTGGCCCTCGGAAAGCCGGTCGGGCATGCCGGGCAGCGTGGTGCCGCCGTCCTCGGCGACGTGCGCCACGGCGAGGGGAGCCGGTCCGGCCAGCGCCGCGAGGGCGGTGACACACAGCAGCAGACTGGTACGGCGACGCATGGCACGTCCTCGGTTCGGGCCGCCGCCGGGCGGGGCGGGGGCTTCTTCTCGGTCGCGTACGGGTCCGGCCCGTACGCTCAGTTCTCGCGCAGGTCCTCGGGCAGCAGCAGCCGCAGATCGTCCAGGCTCGGCGCGGCCACGGCACTGAGCCGACGCGCCTGCCGGGTCATCATGGCCTCCAGCGTCTGACGCGCCAGACGGGCGTTGCCGAAGGTACGGCCGCGCGGGATCGCCTCGAAGTACGTCCGCAGCGCCGAGGCCGCCCCCGGGGCACACTCGTAGCCGTTGTCCACCGCGCTCTGGCGCACGATGGTGACCAACTCGTCCGAGGAGTAGTCCGGGAACTCGACGTGCCGGGTGAAACGCGAGGCCAGACCCGGGTTGGAGTTGAGGAAGCGGTCCATCTCCTCCGTGTAACCGGCCACGATCACCACCACCTCGTCACGGTGGTCCTCCATCAGCTTCAGCAGCGTGTCCACCGCCTCCTGGCCGAAGTCGGAGGAGGAGCCGGCCGCTCCGGGTGTCAGCGTGTACGCCTCGTCGACGAAGAGGACACCGCCGAGGGCGCGTTGGAAGACCTCCTTGGTCAACTGCGCCGTGTGTCCGACGTACCGGCCCACCAGGTCCGCCCGGGCCACCTCCACCAGCTGCCCGCGCGGAAGCACACCCAGGGAGGCCAGCAGCTCGCCGTACAGGCGGGCCACCGTGGTCTTTCCGGTACCGGGCGGGCCGGCGAACACGAGGTGGTTGCTGATCCGGGGGGCCGGCAGCCCGGCCGCGGCCCGGCGCCGCGCCGTCGCCAGCAGGTTGACGAGGTCGCTCACCTCGCGCTTGACCGCGGCCAGACCGGTGAGCGCGTCCAGGCGCAGCAGCGGGTCCTGGTCGTCCGCGGCCGCGGCGGCCGGGGGGAGGCCCACGTCCTCGGCGGTCAGCAGCGTCAGGTCGCGCTCGCCGACATCGCCGCGGGCGGCGAGCCGGGACGCCTGCCGGTCCACCATCTCCTCGAAGACCTTCCGCGCGGTGCGCCCGTTGCCGAAGCCGGCGTCACGGGGCATCCGCTCGAAGTGCGTGAGCAGCGTCGAACGGGCCTCCCCGTCCAGCTCGTAACGGTGGGCGGAGCACATCCGCTCCACGATGGTGACCAGTTCCTGCGAGGTGTAGTCGGAGAACTCCACGCTGCGGGTGAATCGCGAGGCCAGCCCCGGGTTGGAGGCGAGGAAGTCCGTCATCTCCTTCGGATAGCCGGCCGCCACCACCACGACGTCCTCGCGGTGGTCCTCCATCAGCTTCACCAGGGTGTCGATCGCCTCCCGGCCGAAGTCCGCCCCCGAACCGGCGGAGTCCGACAGGAGCGTGTACGCCTCGTCGATGAACAGCACCCCGCCGAGCGCCTTGTTGAAGGTCTCCGTCGTCTTGATCGCCGTCCCGCCGACGATCTGCGCGACGAGATCGGCCCGGGAGACCTCCACCAGATGGCCCGAGCGCAGCACCCCGAGCGAGGCGAGGATCGAACCGTAGAGGCGGGCCACCGTGGTCTTACCGGTGCCCGGGGGGCCCGCGAAGATCAGGTGGCGGCTCATCGGCGGAGCCGGCATGCCGAGACCGGCCCGGCGCTGCGCCATGCGGTTCAGGTTGATCAGCGTCAGTACCTGGTCCTTGACGTCGTCGAGGCCGATCAAGGAATGCAGCTCCGTCACCGCGCCGCTCTCCGCGTCGGCTTCGGCAGCGGTCACGACGGCCGCCCCGCCCGGCAGCCGGCCGTCGCCGGCCGCCGCCGCCTCGGCGGCGCTGCCCCAGGCGTCCGGGGCGCCGTTGTCGGCGCTCGTCAGCTGTTCCACCGCGAGCCGGTCGCCGGGCACGGACTGGCGCAGCCCGCTGCCCCGGTTGTCCCGCAGGGTGCACCCGATCACCGAGACCGGATCCGGGCCCTCCACCCGGACGCCGTCGGCGGCCGAACCGGTCACCTCGCAGGAGTTCAGGGACGCCCGCGCGCCTGCCGCGATTAGCACCCCGTGCTCGCCCGCGTCCCGCACCCGCGTCCGGGCCGCCGTCAGTTCGCCCTGCTCCTCGACGCGGACCCCCGCGGCCTGGCAGTCACTCACTTCGGTGTCGCGCAGGGTCACCGTGCCGAGGGCGCCCACGTGCACACCGGCGCCCTTCGCGGACAGCAGCCTGCCCTGCCCGACGTACAGGTTCCCGTGCCCGGACACGTGCAGTCCCGCGCCCTCGGACTCCTCGATCCGGCAGTCCTCCAGCCGGCCGCGGCCGTCCCCCAGGACCTCCACTCCGTGCGACGCGGAGCGCGCCACGGTGGTGCGCCGCAGCAGCGGATTGGCACTTGCGCGGATCAGCACCCCGCTGCCGCCGCTGCCGACCACCTCCAGCCGGTCGATCTCCGCGGCGGAGTCCTCCTCCAGCAGTACGCCGATGCCCTCCGGCTCACGGACCGAGGTCCCGGTGAGCACCGGGGACGAGAAGTCGGTGACGCGGATCGCGGAGTCCCGGGCGGCGACGAACACGCACTCCTCGAACAAGCCGCGGCTGCGCTCCGTCACCAACAGCCCGTGCCCCGCGGTCCGTTCCGTGCGGCAGCGGCGCAGGGTGGGCGAGGAACCGGCGCTGACCACGAACCCGTGTCCGGTGGTGTTCCGTACGGTCACGTCCTCCAGGACGGTCGCGCCGGTGGTGCTCATGAACACGCCCACCACCGAGTCCGTCACGGTGGACCGCGCCACGGTGACGGTGCTCTCCTCCTCGGCGGCGACCCCGGGCTTGTCGGCGGCGGAGATCTCGCACGTCTCCACCAGCACCTGGGCGCGGCCGTTGGCGAGGACGCCGTTGCCGCGCGCGTCACGGAGTCTGCTCGCGCGCACCGAGACGTTGCCCCGCTCGCCGGCGACCACGGCGGAGGTGCCCAGGTGCTCGACGACGCACTCCTCCAGGAGGCTCTCCACCGCCGAAGTGGACACCACCCCGGCGCCCTTGGGGTTCTCGATCCGGCACTGACGCACCGCCAGCGAGCCGGCGCCCCGGGCGAACAGCGCCGCCCAGGAGGCGCCGTACACATCGCACCGGTCGAGCAGGAGCTGCCCACGCGGGACGTCCACCACCGGCAGTTCCTCGTCGTGGCCCCGCAGGACAAGGGAGTTGACCATGGCCGAGTCGCAGGCCAGGGTCAGCGCCGAGCCCCTGCGGGGGGCCAACTCCACAGTGCCGCGGCCCTCGGTGGTGGTCAGCGTCAGGGAAGTGGCGAGCGTGAGGCTCTCCTCGTAACGCCCGGGAGCGATGCTGATCACGGCTCCGGTACGGGCCATGCGGAGAGCCTCGGAGATGGTGCGGAAGTCGCCCGCCCCGTCCTGCGCGACGGTGAGCAGCTGGCGTGACACGTTCTGACCTCCCGGGCGCCCCGGCGTCGTTCCGCTGTACGGCGTCCGCTCACTCCCGGGGCGTGTGGAACTGATGTGCCCATCATGCCTTCCGGGGCGGACGGCCCGCCACCGTCGTCCGTGAGGAAACCGGTGGTGAGAACCGTCCGTGCGGAACCGTCCGTGAGGAATCCGGAGGAAGCGAGCCGAAGGGGAGGGGCCGGCCGCCGCGGCGGGAACAGGGTTCCGCGCCGTCCGTTGTCCACATTCCGGCCGAGGCGACCGATCATGGGCGATGTGTCGCATCCTCGAGCTGTGAAGCGAACCGGCGTGCTGAACGGAACGATCCGGTCAGTGCCGCCCCGCCAGCCGGTCCGCGGCCTTCGCGACGAGGTCCGTGCCGGGGCGGGGCGAGGTGAGTTCGCGGCGGTCGGCGGTCCGGTAGGCGGCGTACATGCCGTGGACGCCGAGCCAGCGGAAGGGTTCCGGCTCCCAGCGGCGGACCTTGTGGTTCACCCAGGGCAGGGTGGTCAGGCCGGTGGGACCGGACTGGCCGGAGTCCTGCTGGATCAGGTCGCGCAGGGTGCGGGCGGCGAGGTTGGTGGTGGCGACGCCCGAGCCGACGTAGCCGCCGGCCCAGCCGAGGCCGGTGGTGCGGTCGAGGGTGACGGTGGCGCACCAGTCGCGGGGGACACCGAGGACGCCCGACCAGGCGTGGTCGATGCGGGCTTTGGCGGTGGTCGGGAAGAGGCGGACGAGGATGTCGCGGAGGGCCTCGATGGTGGCGGGCCGGGTGCGGCCGTCATTGTCGGTGGCGGAGCCGTAGCGGTACGGGACGCCGCGGCCGCCGAGTGCGATGCGGTCGTCGGCGGTGCGCTGGGCGTACATGTAGGCGTGGGCCATGTCGCCGAGGGTTTCGCGGCCGTCCCAGCCGATGGTGTCCCAGACGGACCGGGGCAGCGGCTCGGTGGCGATCATCGAGGAGTTCATGGGGAGCCAGGTGCGCTTGTGGCCCTTGAGGTTCGCGGTGAAGCCCTCGGTGCAGCGCAGGATGTACGGGGCGCGGACCGTGCCGTACGGGGTGTGGGCGTGCTTGGGCCTGATCTCGGTGACGGGCGTCGACTCGTGGATGGTGACGCCGAGCGCCTCGACGGTGGCGGCGAGGCCCTTGACGAGTTTGACCGGGTGCAGGCGGGCGCCGTGCGGGGTCCAGGTGGAGCCGACGGCTCCGGTGACGTTGATGCGTTCGCCGGTCTCGCGGGCGCCGCGCAGGACGCGGTCCTTCTCGCCGAAGGCGATCTCGACGGAGTGGAAGTCCTTGAGCCGGGCCAGCTGGGCGGGGGTGTAGGCGACTTCGAGGACACCGCCCCGGTGGATGTCGGCGTCGATGTTCTCCTCGGCGGCCACGCGGACGACTTCGCCGACGGTGTCGTTCATCGCCTGCTGGAGGCGTACGGCGGCTTCGTGGCCGTGGAGTTTCGCGTAGCGGTCGCGGCCCGCGATGCCGTTGTAGAGCCAGCCGCCGTTGCGCCCGGAGGCGCCGTAGCCGCAGAACTTGGCTTCGAGAAGAGTGATGTTGAGGAAGGGGACGGCCTTCTTCAGGTAGTAGGCGGTCCACAGACCGGTGTATCCGCCGCCGACGATGCAGATGTCGGCGGTGGTGTCGCCGGGCAGGGGTTCCCGGGGGGTGGGGGTGCCCTGGTCCGCGTACCAGAACGATATGCCGCCGTTGGCGGTGCTGACGGTGCTCATGTTGCCCCTGCTTTGTCCGGTGTGAAGCCGTGGTTGCAGCTGTTCTCTATGGGGCGGGAGGTTACTGCGCCGGAGGGGCTTTCGTCTGCGGCCGGGACCGGGACCTTGCCAGTGGGTAGCAGGCCAGGCCGATGAGTACGGAGGTGAAGTGGCCGAGGTCGGTGAAGGTGCGGCCGGTGATGAGCGGGATGCCGTAGAAGACGACGACGGCGAAGAGGTACACGTACCGCCAGGGTTGCGGGACGCGGTACGTGAGGACGGCGACGACGCCCGCGAGCGCGTAACTGACCCCGATGTCGAGCGTGTTGGCGGCGGACTGCGGTACGTGGCCGTGCCGGATGGCCCAGGCGAGGACGCCTTCGCCGACGAGGGTGGCGAGGACATGGGCGGCGATGACGACGGCGAGCCAGCGCAGGGTGCCGAGCCAGCGTTCGGCGGTGGCGTGGAAGACGGTGTAGAGGACGGCGTAGGGGACCCAGTGGCCGCTGTCGATCCAGAAGGCGCTGGTGATCAGTACGCGTAGGGGGTCCCGGGAGAGTTCGTGGATGTTGGTCGAGCGCTGGCGCAGGAAGTCCTCTTCGAAGTCCGGTGACATCTGGTGGATGATGACGGTGGTGACGAAGAGTGCGGTCAGCCAGATGTAGGTGCCGGGTGCGCTGCGGATCCATGAGCCGACGCTGCGGATCCACAAACCGGCGGTGGTACGGCGCCGGGTGGGCGGGGCGGGGCTGCTCGGAGTCATATCCGATTGACGCACGGCGCTACGATCGTCCGCGTGATTGACATTCCGGCCGGGCTGATCGAGACCCAGTCCGCATACAACGGAGCGGCCGGACGGGCCTTCGTCGCGGCACTGCCGGGACGGGCCGCCGGGTTCCTGGAGCGGTGGGGGCTCCGGCGGGACGGTGAGGCGTTCCACGGGGTGTGCGCGCTGGTGCTTCCGGTCGTGCGGGTGGCGGACGGTCGCCGGGCGGCGTTGAAGCTGCAGCCGGTGGACGAGGAGACGGTGGGGGAGCCGGTCGCGCTGCGGGTGTGGGGCGAGGCGGGCGCGGGGGCCGTGGAGCTGCTGGACCACGATGCGGCGACGGGGACGCTGCTGCTGGAGCGGCTGGATGGTCGCCGCTCGTTGACGGCAGTGGCGGACGAGCGGGAGGCGGCGCGGATCCTGGCGGGGCTGCTGGCCCGGCTGTCGTCCGTACCGGCTCCGGCGGATCGCGGGCTGCGGAGGCTCGGGGACATCGCGGCGCGGATGCTGGAGGCGGCGCCGGTGGCAGTGGGGGAGCTGGCGGACGCGGAGGAGCGGCGGCTGCTGGCGGACTGCGCGGCGGCGGTGCGGGAGGTCGCGGGGGAGCCGGGGGACCGGTTGCTGCACTGGGACCTGCATTACGGGAATGTGCTGGCCGGGACGGAGGAGGCGCACCGGTGGGTGGTCATCGACCCGAAGCCGCTGGTCGGCGATCCGGGGTTCGAGCTGCTGCCGGCGCTGGTCAACAGGTTCGACGCGGCGGCGGTGCGGTGGCGGTTCGATCTGATGACGGGGGCGCTGGGCCTGGACCGGGAGCGGGCGCGGGCGTGGACGCTGGGGCGGCTGCTGCAGAACGGTCTGTGGGAGGTGTCGGACGGGGAGCGGCGGCTGGAGCCGCACCAGGCCGAGATCGCCCGGCAGCTGCTGGGGCGGGCGTAGCGGGGTACGCGCCCGTGCTTACGCTGCCCTCATGATTCGTACTGCTACCCCTGCCGATGTCCCCGTCATCCACGCCATGGTCCGTGAGCTGGCCGACTACGAGAAGGCCCTGCACGAGGCGAAGGCCACCGAGGAGCAGCTGCACGAGGCGCTGTTCGGCGAGCGACCCGCCGCGTACGCGCACATCGCCGAGTCGGACGAGGACGGCGAGGCGGTCGGCTTCGCGCTCTGGTTCCTGAACTTCTCCACGTGGCGCGGTGTGCACGGTATTTATCTGGAGGACCTGTACGTACGTCCGGAGCGGCGTGGCGGCGGGCACGGGAAGGCACTGCTGACGGAGCTGGCGCGGATCTGCGTGGAGCGCGGCTACGAGCGTCTGGAGTGGTCGGTGCTGAACTGGAACGCCCCGTCCATCGCGTTCTACGAGTCGCTGGGCGCACGGCAGCAGGACGAGTGGACGGTGTACCGGCTGACGGACGGGGCGCTGGCGGAGCTCGGCGGGCGGTAGGTCGAGTGGGGGAGGGAGCGTTGTCAGTGGCGTGGTTCACGATGGGGGCATGGCACGCAGCAGCAGGAAGACGGACACCATCGCAGCGGCACGGCGGCCTGAGGTGAGGCTGCCGCCGCTGGTCCCGTACGAGGGGAAGGGGCTGGAGCCCGACGGGGACTACGACGGGGTGCGCTTCGAGGGGACGGATCTCGCGGACGAGTCGGGTCCGGGGGCCAGATTCATGGACTGCGCGCTGGACGGCTGCGCACTGGACCGTACGGAGCTGGTCAGGTCCCGCTTCATCGACTCGGTGCTGACGGGCGTACGGGGGGTGGGCACCGATCTCGCCGGGGCGTCACTGCGTGACGTGGAGGTGCTGGACGCGCGGCTGGGCGGGGTGCAGCTGCACGGCGCGGTGCTGGAACGGGTGCTGGTGCGCGGCGGGAAGATCGACTACCTGAATCTGCGGAAGGCGCGGCTGAAGGACGTGGTGTTCGAGAGCTGTGTGCTGTCCGAGCCGGATTTCGGGGATGCGCAGCTGGTGCGGGTGGAGTTCCGCGACTGTGTGCTGAAGCGGGCCGACTTCAGTTCCGTGCGGATGGAGGCGGTGGACCTGCGGACGGTCGCGGAGCTGGACATCGCGCGCGGAGTGGAGCGGCTGGCGGGTGCGGTGATCAGCCCGGCGCAGCTGATGGAGCTGGCACCGGCGTTCGCGGCGCAGATCGGGGTGCGGGTGGAGGCGTAGCCGCCCGAGCGGGGGCAGGGGGTCAGACCCGGGGGAAGCGGGCCTGGAGGTCCCAGATCACGGGGTTGTCGGCGAGACCGTCGTGCATGTCGGCGAGGTCGGCGATCAGATCGTGCAGGAAGTCGCGGGCCTCGCGGCGCAGCAGCGAGTGACTGAAGGTGAGCGGGGGCTCGTCGCCGGGCATCCAGTCGGCCTCGACGTCGACCCAGCCGAAGCGGCGCTCGAAGAGCATCCGGTCGGACGACTCGGTGAAGTCCAGCTCGGCGAACTGCTGCCGGTGCGAGCGGTTGCCGCGCGGGTCCTGGTCGATCTGCTCGACGATGTCGCACAGCGCCCACGCGAAGTCGAGCACCGGCACCCATCCCCAGGCTGTGGACACCTCGCGGTCCGCCTTGGTGTCCGCGAGGTAGACGTCCCCGGAGAACAGATCGTGCCGCAGGGCGTGGACGTCCGCGCGGCGGTAGTCGGTCTGCGGGGGATCGGGGAAGCGTCGGGAGAGGGAGTAGCCGATGTCGAGCACAGTTCGATGGTGTCATGCCCGCAGACGCGTCAACGCCGCGGCGGCCGATCGCTCGGCCGGGTGATGGGCGGCGAATCCCGCTCTTTGGCACATGCTGCACGCACATTTTTGTTCATTGCGGCGGTCTTCGCCGAATTCACCGAGGCCGGTCCGGGTGACACCCCTGCCCGCGAGATCTGGAGGAATGTGATGAGTACGAGCCTCAGCCACTTCCGCGGCATCGTCGCCGAGAGTTTCCGCGATGAGGGGCGGGAAGAGGGCACCGCGAGGGAACGGGCTCTGAGCGTGCTGCGGACGCTGGACCACCGTGGGGTGCTCGTGGATGACGCGGTCAGGGAACGGATCAGCTCCTGCCAGGACCTGCGGGTGCTCGGTACCTGGGCCGATCGCGCGTTCACGGTGCAGACGGCCGACGACCTCTTCGTTCCGGAAGGGTGATCTACGGCAGCAGCCGCTGCTCCTTCGCCACGGCGACGGCGCCCGCGCGGGTGTCGACGCCGAGTTTGTCGTAGATGCGGCCCAGGTGGGTCTTGACCGTGGCCTCGCTGATGAACAGGGCGCGGGCGATGTCCCGGTTGCCCAGGCCTTGGGAGAGCTGGGCCAGGATGTCGCGTTCACGGTCGGTCAGGGTGGGCCGGGGCTTGCGCATGCGGGCCATGACGCGGCTGGCCACGGGCGGCGAGAGCGTCGTGCGGCCCTGCGCGGCCGAGCGGATCGCGGCGAACAGTTCCTCCGGGCGCTCGGCCTTCAGCAGGTAGCCGGTGGCGCCCGCCTCGATGGCACGGGTGATGTCGGCGTCCGTGTCGTATGTGGTGAGGACCAGGACGTGGGCGTCCGTGGCAGCGATCCGGCGGGTCGCCTCGACGCCGTCGATGCCCTCGCCGAGCTGGAGGTCCATCAGAACGACGTCCGGGGCGAGTTTGGCGGCCAGGGCGACGGCCTCCTCACCGCTGCCGGCCTCCCCGACGACCTCGATGTCCGGTTCGCTGCCGAGGAGGGCGAGCAGTCCGGCGCGTACGACGGCGTGGTCGTCGCAGAGCAGGATGCGTACGGGCGGCGTCGCGTTCATGCGAGGTCCTCCGGGGCGGGGGTGAGGGGGACGGCGGCGGACAGGACCGTACCCTCGCCGGGTGCCGACTCGATCGTCAGTGTGCCGCCGAGCTGGTGGAGCCTGGCACGCATCGCGGGCAGCCCGTGCCCGCGTACGCCACCGGTGGCCGCCCCGGTGTGGCCGGCGGGCGTGAAGCCCCGCCCGTTGTCGGCGATGTCCAGGACGACCCGGTCGTCGAGATGGGTCAGCGTCAGCGCGGCCTCCGTCGCGTGCGCGTGTTCCCGCACATTGGCCAGCGCCCCCTGTGCGATGCGCAGCAGCGCGGACTGCACCCGGTCGGGCAGTGCGGTGTGCCGCTCGCCCTCCACGTGGCAGCGGACGGTGAGCCGCCCCTGCGCCTGGGCCGTCTCGCGTGCGGCCAGCGCGTGCAGGGCCGCCTCCAGACCGCCGCCCTCCGCGAGATCGGCCGGGGCCAGGTCGTGGACGAAGCGGCGGGCCTCGGCGAGATTGCGTTCCGCGATGCCCGTCGCCGTACGGACATGGCGGCGGGCGGTCGCCGGGTCGGCGCCCCAGGTGCGGTCGGCGGCCTGGAGCAGCATCTGCTGGCTGGACAGGCCCTGCGCGAGGGTGTCGTGGATCTCCATCGAGAGCCGCTGGCGCTCGGCGAGGGTTCCCTCGCGCCGCTCGGTGGCGGCCAGTTCGCGGCGGGTGCGCAGCAGGTCGTCGATCAGTTCGCCCTGCCGCTCGGACAGTTCGCGCTGGCGCACGGCCTGCCGCTGCATGTGGACGAAGACCGCTGTCGCGACGGCCGCCACCGCGGGCGGGGCCAGCACCAGGTTCGGGTCGAAACCGTGGGCCAGCCGCAGTTGCGCGGCGACGACGAACACGGTGAGCAGGGCGACGAGCACGAGCGCCGCGCGTGGCGGAAGGATCCGCAGCCCGGTGTAGAACAGCGGGACCGCGCACCACGCGAAGCTCGGCGCGAGGACGACCAGCACCATCCACACGGCGACCAGCACCCCCAGCCACACCACACTGCGCGGCGTCGGACGCGAACCGAGCACCGGCCCGAGCACGTACAGCACCGCCAGGGCGACGGACAGCGCGATGATCCACGGGGTGCGGGCCTCGCCGGGGTGCCGCAGCAGGAAGCGGGCGAGCGAGGCGCCGAGCAGCAGGAAGAACGCGGCATGCATCAGCAGCGTGAGCCGGCGCGCATCCGGGTCACCGGCCCCGGAGCCGCCGTTCCCGCCCCCGCCGGCCCCCGAGCCGCCCTCGTATCCGCTCACGCCGGCGCCGCCACCGTTCCTGCTCAGGCGCGCCCCGGAGCCGCCGGTCCGCCCGGTGACGGTGCCGCGTGCCGGCCGGGTTCGTCGGTGCTCCACCTCGTACCCCTCGCTCCTCACCGTCATCAGCGCTGCTGACCTGCACGAACACATCCATGGTCACCCCGGCCGACCACCCCCGCATCAACCGATCGGCCGATGGGACCGTCGGCCGTCCCGCGCTCGGCGTCGAGCCGGTTCGTCGACCGTACGGCCCCGGACACGGCAGGAGGATCGATGGCAGAGCCGAACGGGCTCATGCAGTTCAACCACCGCACCGCTGCCGAAGGAGCCCACCATGAAGAAGCCGTCGCTGCGCACTCGCGTCCTGACCGGTGCCGTTGTCGCCGCAGCCCTCGGCGCCGGAACCTTCGGCGCCATGTCCGCCAACGCCTCCGCCCCGGCCGCCGCACCCGCCGCCGCCGTCGAGGCCGACGCCGCGAACCGGAACCTCCAGCAGACCACCCACCTGACCGTGGCCGCCGCCACCAAGGCCGCGCAGGCCGCCCTCGACGCCGCGCAGAAGGAGAACCAGCGCGTCTCCGTCGCGGTCGTCGACCGCAACGGCAACACCATCGTCACGCTGCGCGGCGACGGAGCGGGCCCGCAGGCGTACGAGTCGGCCGTGAAGAAGGCGTACACCGCCGTCTCCTGGAACGCGCCCACCTCCGAGCTGGCCAAGCGCCTGGAGCAGGCCCCGAACCTCAAGGACATCCCCGGCACCCTGTTCCTCGCGGGCGGCGCCCCGGTCACCACCAAGGGCGCGCCGATCGCCGGCATCGGCGTGGCCGGAGCCCCCAGCGGCGACCTCGACGAGAAGTTCGCGAACGCCGGCGCCGCCGCCCTCGCGAAGTAGGTTCCCGCCGTGCCGACGTACCGGTGTTCAGAGGTTCCGCCCCTGGGGTCGGCCTAGGATCGCAGGCGTGAATCAGCGAACACCAGTACGCCGAACGGTGCGCGCCGCCGTCCTCGTCCTGCTGGTTCTGACGACCTCCACCGGCTGCGCCGGCGGCGTCGAGGGCACCCCCGGCGCCGCCGGTCTGCGCGACCCGTACTTCCCGAAGCTCGGCAACGGCGGCTACGACGTCACGCACTACGACCTCGTCCTCGACGTCGACCCGGCCGCCCACCACCTGAGCGGCACCGCCACGATCACCGCGCGCGCCACCCAGGACCTCAGCGCGTTCAACCTCGACCTCGCCGGGCTCACCGTCCGGTCCGCGACCGTCGAGGGCCGCCCGGCCGCCGTCAACCGGGCGGGCCACGAGCTGACGCTGCGCCCCGACGCCGGCGTCGGGAGCCGGCTCCGCAAGGGCAGGACGTTTCGTACGGTCGTCCGCTACTCCGGCACTCCGCGGACGCTCACCGACCCCGACACGTCGAAGGAGGGCTGGCTGAGGACGGCGGACGGATCGGTCGCGCTCGGTGAACCGACGGGTTCCATGGCCTGGTTCCCCGGCAACAACCACCCGAGCGACAAGGCGTCGTACGACATCACCGTCACCGTCCCGAAGAGTCTGACGGCCGTCTCCAACGGCGAGCTGACGTCCCGTAGGACCGCGGGCGGCACCGCCACGTACCACTGGCACGTCGCCGAACCGATGGCGAGCTACCTCGTGACGGTCGCCATCGGCCGTTTCGACACGAAGACGTCGACCACCCCGGACGGCATCAAGGTGTTCAGCGCCGCCGACGCGTCGGTGGCGGCGCGGAGCGCGCGGATTCTCGCCCGGGTCCCCGAGGTCGTGAAGTGGGAGGCGGAACGTTTCGGCCCGTACCCCTTCTCCGCGACGGGGGCGATCGTCGGGCGTCCCGGGGACTCCGGATACGCCCTGGAGACCCAGAACCGGCCGTTCTTCCCCGGCACGCCGGACGCCGGGCTCCTCGTCCACGAGATGTCCCACCAGTGGTTCGGGGACTCGGTCACGCCCGAGAGCTGGCGGGACATGTGGCTCAACGAGGGTTTCGCGACCTACGCGGAGTGGCTGTGGGAGGACGACAAGGAGGGCAGGCCGGTCCAGGGCCGGTTCGACGCGGCCTTCGAGAACGACGACAACTGGGCCTTCCCGCCCGCCGATCCGCCGACGGCCGCTTACATCTCGAAGGCACCGGTGTACGGACGCGGGGCGATGGTCATCCACAAGATCCGGCAGGCTGTGGACGACGACGAGCGTTTCTTCGCGCTCGTGAAGGGCTGGACGAAGGCCCACCGGCACGGCAACGCCTCGACCGCCGACTTCACCGCGTACGTGGAGAAGACGACCGGGCAGGATCTGACGGCGCTGTGGGACACCTGGCTGTACGGGAAGAGCCGGCCCGCCTCGAAGGGCTGACCGGCTCCCGCGTACAAGAAGTACGGCAGTGGCGCTACTTCACATTGACGCCGCTCCAGGCGGCGTCGACGGCCGCGAGCTCGGCGCTGTCGGCCCCGTACAGATCGGTCGCCGCCTTCTCGGTCGCCGTGCGGGCGGCCGCGTAGTCGGTGGTCGACGTCATGTACTCGGCGAGGGCCTTGTACCAGATCTGGACGGCCTTGTCCCGGCCGATGCCGGTGACCGTGGAGCCGTCGATGGTCGGGGAGTCGTAGTCGACGCCGTTGATCGTCTTCGCGCCGCTGCCCTCGGACAGCAGGTAGAAGAAGTGGTTGGCGACGCCGGAGGAGTAGTGCACGTCGAGGTCGCCGACGCTGCTGTCCCAGTAGTCCGCGGAGCCGCCGTCCTTGCTCGGCTCGTCCATGTAGCGCAGCGGGGTGCCGTCGCCGTTGATGTCGATCTTCTCGCCGATGAGGTAGTCGCCGACGTCCGTGCTGTTGTCGGCGGCGAACTCGACCGAGGTGCCGAGGATGTCGCTGGTCGCCTCGTTCAGACCGCCGGACTCCCCGAAGTAGTCGAGGTTGGCGGTCGACGCGGTCAGGCCGTGGCTCATCTCGTGGCCCGCGACGTCGAGAGCGGTCAGCGCGCTCTTGTTGTCGGCGCCGTCGCCGTACGTCATGCAGAAGCAGCTGTCGTCCCAGAACGCGTTGACGTACGCGTCGCCGTAGTGGACCCGCGAGTAGGCGGCCTTGCCGTCACCGGCGATGCCGTCGCGGCCGAACGCCGACTTGTAGAAGTCCCAGGTCTTCGCGGCGCCGTAGGCGGCGTCGACGGCGGCGGTCTGGCGGTCGTTGCCGGTGCCGTCGCCCCAGGTGTCGTCGTCGTCCGTGACGAGGTCACCGGTGCCGCTCTCGCCCTGGTTGAGGTCGTACGTCTGGTGGCCGCCGCGGTCGCCGTCGGTCAGCTCGAATCCGGAGCCGGCCGCGGTGGTCGTCAGGTCGACCCGGCCGCTGTACTGGCTGTTGCCGACGCCGGTCTCGATCGCCTCGTAGCTCTGGAGCTTCTTGCCGGTGGCCGCGTCGGTGATGATGTGCAGCCTGCTGGGCGTGCCGTCCTTCTGCACCCCGGTCTTCACCGTCTCGAAGGCGAGGACGGGCTTGGAGCCGCCCGCCCAGATCACCTTGCGGGCGGCTGCCGCGGTCTTGATCTCCGCCGTCGTCGACGGCACCGATATCCGGGCCCTGGTCGCCTTGGTGACGCCCTTGAGCTTTCCGCCGCGGGCGGTGTGGGTGACGAGGTCGCCGCCGAGGACCGGGAGTCCGGCGTAGGTGCGCTCGTAGCGGGTGTGGACGGTGCCGTCGGCGTCCTTGATCACATCACGGACGATCAGCTTCTCCTGGCTGCCGAGCCCGAGCGACTCGGCGGTCGAGGAGGCGCCGGTCTGCGCCGACTTGATGGCGGCGGTGCGCTGCGAGGCGTTGTTCGCGCCGAAGGGGACGACGCTGCGAGTGGCGGAGGGGCCGGCGTTGCCGTTGTCGGGTGCGGCGTTGGCCGCACCGGTCTGGACGCCGACGACGACCATCGCGGCCACGGCGGCCAGGGCTGCGGCGCGACGGGTGTTCATGTGGGGGGTCATGCGTTCTCCGTTGCTCGTTCCGTGGGGGGTTACGAGCCGAGAGCGTGCCACCGAATGAGCGAAATTGACGGTGTACTAACAAAGACCTCACATTTTTTTGACCACTTCTTGTCCGAATGGGGTTCGTCCGTGTTCGCCATTCGGCGGCAGGAACTGACGCCGCGTCCGGCCGGTCCCGAGGACCGGCCGGACGCGGCGTACCGCTCATCTACTGGGCTGCTTGGTTGCCTAGTTGACGTTGATCCCCGACCAGGCGGCGGCGACGGCCGCGTACTCCGGGCTGCCCGCCCCGTACAGATCGGTCGCCGCCTTGAGGGTGGCGGCGCGGGCCGCGGCGTAGTCGGTGGACGACGTCATGTACGTGGTGAGCGCCTTGTACCAGATCTGGACGGCCTTGGCGCGCCCGATCCCCGTGACGGTGGAGCCGTTGGAGGTCGGGGAGTTGTAGGAGACGCCGTTGACCGTCTTCGCGCCGCTGCCCTCCGACAGCAGGTAGAAGAAGTGGTTGGCGGGCCCGGACGAGTAGTGGACGTCGAGCCGGCCGACCGTCTTCGACCAGTAGTCGGCCGAGGCGCCGTCCTTGCTCGGCTTGTCCATGTAGCGCAGCGGGGTGCCGTTGCCCCTGATGTCGATCTTCTCGCCGATGAGGTAGTCGCCGCTGTCGCTGCTGTTGTCGGCGTAGAACTCGACCGCGGTGCCGAACATGTCGCTGGTCGCCTCGTTGAGCCCGCCCGACTCACGGCTGTACTTCAGTCCGGCGGTGGAGGCGGTCAGGCCGTGGCTCATTTCGTGTCCGGCGACATCCAGCGAGGTGAGCGGCTTGAGGTTGCCCGAACCGTCGCCGTACGTCATGCAGAAGCAGCTGTCCGACCAGAAGGCGTTGACGTACGCGTTGCCGTAGTGGACCCGGGAGTACGCGGCCTTGCCGTCGCCGGCGATGCCGTTGCGGCCCAGCTCGTTCTTGTAGAAGTCCCAGGTCGTGGCGGCGCCGTAGTGGGCGTCGACGGCGGCGGTCTGGCGGTTGGTGGCCAGACCGTTGCCCCAGAGGTCGTCGGCGTCGGTGAAGAGGGTCCCGGTGCCGGAGGTGCCGCCGTTCAGATCGTACGTGGTGTGGCTGCCGCGACCGCCGTCGGTCAGGCTGTAACCGGACCCGGAGGCCGTGGTTCCGAGGGGAACGGTGCCGCTGTACTGGCTGGTTCCGGACCCCGTGTCGATGGCCTCGTACGCGTAGAGCTCCTTGCCACTGGTGGCGTCGGTGACGACGTGGCGCTCGCTGGGCGTCCCGTCCGGCTGGGTGCCCCTGACCACGTTCTCGTACGCGAGCGCGGGCTTTCCGGTGGCGGCCCAGATCACCTTCCGCGCACCGGCCTCGGCACTGACGGTGGCGTCCGACGACGCCACGGATATCGCGGCCGACGTCGCCCGGGACACCCCCTTGAGGGAGCCGTCCTTCCTGGCGTGGGTGACGAGGTCGCCACCGAGCACGGGCAGTCCGTCGTAGGTGCGCTCGTAGCGGGTGTGTACGGTGCCGTCGGCGTCCTTGATCACATCGCGGACGACGAGCTTCTCCTTGCCGCCCAGCTTGATCTGCGCGGCGACGGAAGCGGCCCGGCCCTGGGCTTCCTTGATGGCCGTGGCGCGCTGAGAGGCGCTGAGCGGCAGGGCGGTGGCGCCGGCCGCACGGTCCGGGGCGGCACCTGCCGAACCTGCCTGTACTCCGACGACGACCATGGCGGCGGACGCGGCGATCGCAGCAGTACGCAGAGCGATTCTCACTCGGTCTCCTTCACTTGGCACACACGTTTCGTGAGGGGGGCCCGGAGAGAGTGGCACCGGTCGCCGCAAATTTGACAGTGGTCGGTCAATCTCTTGACCGGATCGTGTCCGAAGGCGGTAACCCGGTGTTCGCTATGCGGTCAACTGGGGTTGTTCGCAGAGTACTTGTGCGGAACGGGCCGGGATCGAACCCGGTCGGCGCACGCGAAACCCCCCGGCCGTGACGGTCGGGGGGTTCCCGGGACGAGCTCTCGCGTCAGAGGCTGACGTGGTAGCTCAGAGGCTGACGCCGTAGGTCAGAGGTTGACGCCGAAGTCCTGGGCGATGCCACGCAGACCCGAGGCGTAACCCTGACCGACGGCGCGGAACTTCCACTCCGCGCCGTTGCGGTAGAGCTCGCCGAAGACCATGGCGGTCTCGGTGGCGGCGTCCTCGCTCAGGTCGTAGCGGGCAATCTCGGTGCCTCCGGCCTGGTTGATGATGCGGATGAACGCGTTGCGCACCTGGCCGAAGTTCTGGCTGCGGGTCTCGGCGTCGTAGATCGAGACCGGGAAGACGATCTTGTCGACGTCGGCCGGCAGGCCCGCCAGGTTGACGTTGATCTGCTCGTCGTCGCCCTCGCCCTGGCCCGTGACGTTGTCACCGGTGTGGACGATGGTCTGATCCGGCGTCGACTTGTTGTTGAAGAAGATGAAGTGGCTGTCGGAGACGACCTTGCCGGCCGGGTTGACCGCGATCGCCGAGGCGTCGAGGTCGAAGTCGGTACCGGTGGTGGTGCGGACGTCCCAGCCGAGGCCGACCGTGACGGCGGTCAGGCCCGGGGCCTCCTTGGTGAGCGAGACGTTGCCGCCCTTGGACAGGCTTACAGCCATGGGAAGTCCCTTTCATCGTCGAGTGCGGGCTTCATGCCATCACGAAGCTACCGTCACAGGTCATAACGCGGACAAGGGACCAGGAGGTTCCTGCTCCCTTTACTTTCTTTACCGAAGTCCCCCGGTCGGCCCGACGGCCGATGCGGCCTGTACGGCACCCGTACGGCACCCGTGTGGCAAAAGAAGGTGACGAACGCCCGGTGGGCCGGGGAACATGGGTGTCATGTCCGGGCCCTATGTCATCCGCGGTTCGGTCTCCCTGCCGGAGGCCGAGCTCATGTGGCGTTTCTCGCGGTCCTCCGGGCCCGGCGGGCAGCACGTCAACACCAGCGACTCCCAGGTGGAGCTCCGCTTCGACGTCGCGGCGACCGAATCGCTCCCCCCGGTGTGGAAGGAGCGGGCGCTCCAGCGTCTGGAGGGCAGGCTCGTGGACGGGGTGATCGCGGTACGGGCGTCCGAGCACCGCTCCCAGTGGCGCAACCGCGAGACGGCTCTCGTCCGGCTCGCCTCCCTGCTGGCCGAGGCCACGGCGCCGCCCCCCAGGCCGCGCCGCAAGACCAGGATTCCGCGCGGCATCAACGAACGCCGCCTGCGCGAGAAGAAGCAACGCGGCGAGACGAAGCGCGGCCGCTCCGGCCGCGACTGGTAGCCGCGCCCAGGGGCCCCGACGCCACCTCACCTCGGCCTCGCGACGCCGACGCCCCGCGATTCCGCCGACGCCCCCTCACCTCGGCCTCGCGACGCCGACGCCCCCTCACCCCAGCTGCCGGTACCGCCCCCGGAAGTACGTCAGCGGTGAGCCGTCCCCGCTCGGCAGGGCCGCGCTCAGGACCCGGCCGATCACCAGTGTGTGGTCGCCCGCCAGGACCCGCTGCTCGGTGCGGCACTCCAGCGTGGCCAGTGCGCCGCCGACCAGTGGTGCGCCGGTGACCTCTCCCCTCTTGTAGGGGATGCCCTCGAACAGCAGCCGGTCGCTGATCCGGCCCTTCATCGCGAACCGTCCGGCGATGTGCCGCTGGCTCTCGGCGAGCACGGAGACCGCCCACAGCGGCTGTTCGGACAGCAGATCGTCCATCCGTGAGTCGTTGCGCAGGCTGACCAGGACCAGCGGCGGGTCCAGCGACACGGACATGAAGGCGGTCGCCGTCATCCCGACGTCCTCGCCCCGGCCGTTCTCGTCGAGCGGCGGCTCCTCGGCGGTGATCAGCACGACACCGGCGGCCAGCCGGGCGAGGGCGGCCCGGAACTCATCGTTGCTCACCCCCTCAGCATGGGGGATGGGCTCGGAACGCGGGGCGGGAGGCTTCGTCTGCAACACATCCGGCACGCTAGCCGCGGACGGCGCGCCGTCGCATCGGGCCAGGGGACCAGCCTGGTCCTAGGACCCCGGGCCCGGAGCGCCGGGGACCGGCACTGCAACGCCCGGATTTGCGTTCAAGAAAAGGACGGACCGCCGTCGCGCACCACACCGGAACCCCTTTACCATCTCTTGTGACTTGAGTCACAGAGCGCAGTATTTGCTGACCCTGTGTACCGACTGCACAGCTCAGTGTGATTCAGTGGCCGTGACACTGCGGTAAGTGCGTCGATTTGAAACCTGGAGTGCTGTCGAGGTCTCGGGGAGTGCGAGCGATGGAGGCCGAGTCGGAGCCGTACGTCCGTCTTGCGACGATGCGGCAGCTGCACCAGGCCGTGGCCGATCTCAACACGGCGCGGAGCCTGGCCGACACACTGCAGACCGTGGCCGACGGAATCGTCGCCGGTCTCGGCTACGAGCTTGCCTGCGTGAACCTGGTCCGACCCGACGGTGATCTCGTCGTCGCCTCCTTCGCCGGCAACAATGCAGCGGAAGCCCTGATCACCGGCCGCGTCGGCTCGCGCAGCTCCTGGGAGCGCAGGCTGTCGATGGGGGAGACCTGGGACGAGCTCTGTTTCATACCCCACACCGACGGCTGGGTCCTCCTCGACGACGACGTTCCGCAGTGGCACACCGAGGGTCCCGAGCCCCGCTTCGAGGACGAGTGGCACCCCCAGGACCGGCTCTACGCCCCGATGTACGCGTCCGGCGGCGGCCTCGATCTCCTGGGTGTCATCTCCGTCGACCGCCCGCGCAACGGCCGCCGCCCCGGCGCCTGGGGCCGTGAGGCCCTCCAGATGTACGCGTCACAGGCAGCCATTGCGATCAGTAACGCCCGGCTGAGAGCAAACATGCAGCGCGCCCTGGTCCGTCTGGAGCGTGAGCAGCAGGCGCTGCGGGCCAGCGAGGAATCCTTCCGTCAGGCCTTCGAGTACGCGCCCAGCGGCATGGCCATCGCCGAGATGGGCGGCGACCAGCACGGCCGGCTGCTGCGCACCAACGACGCCCTGTGCCGGCTGCTCGGCCGCCCCGCGTCCGTCCTGCGCCGCTACTCCTTCGCCGACCTCGTCCACCCCGAGGACATCGGCACCCTGCTGCGCACCTCCGCCGAGGGAGGCCGCGCCGAGCTGCGGCTGGGGCGGCGGGACGGCACCTATCTCTGGGTCTCGCTGCGCAACTCCGTCGTCGCCGACACCACGGACGGTCCCCGCTTCCTGCTCACCCACGTCGAGGACATAGAGGAGCGCAAGCGCCACGAGCTGAATCTCGCGCACCGCGCGTCGCACGACGCGCTCACCGGCCTGCCCAACAGTGCCGAGCTGCGCTCCCGGCTCAGCTCCCGGCTCTGCGAGCGTCCGCACGCCGTGGCCACCACGGCGGTCGAGGCGCTGGACGCGGCGTACGGCGACGTCGACGATCCGGACACGCGGGCGCACGGCTACGACGTGGACTCGGAGCCCGGCGGCCCGTACGACCACCATGTGCATGCCGTCGCACCCGACACCGGGCACGACGACGGCGCGAAGGGCCTCGCGGTCCTGTTCTGCGACCTCGACGGCTTCAAGTCCATCAACGACCGCTTCGGCCACCACACCGGTGACGCCGTACTGATCGAGGTCGCCCGCCGCCTCACCACCTGTGTCCGCGACGGCGACACCGTCGCCCGGCTCGGGGGTGACGAATTCGTCGTCCTCGCCGACGGACTCGGTGCCGCGGACGCCGCGGACCTGGCCGTACGCCTCCGTAACGCCATCATTCCGCCCATTCGGGTCGACGGCCGGGCAGTGCGCGTCGGGGCGAGTTTCGGCATCGGCTGGGCCGCCTGCGGGATGACGGCCGAAGAGGTGCTGCGCTCCGCCGACCAGCGGATGTACGTGGAGAAGCGGTCCCGGTCGAAGGTTCACCGCAGGGTCGGCTGACGTTCACGGCGGTGCTGCTCCGCCGACCCGGGGGCGGTTCCGGGACGGGCGACGGCAATTCTTGGTGCGGTCCGTTCGGGGTAGGCTCGGCCGGTCGGCCACGGCTGGCGATTCGGCGACGGCTGGCGACATGGTGAGGAGTGACCAGGGATGACGGCCGGGAACAACGGCGCAAGCAAGCCCGAGGACGACGATCCGTTCGGCTATCTGTACGAGGACGGACAGGCAGCGGGCGCCCAGCCGCCGAGAACGGGCGGCTACGGCTACCCGGGTCCGGCGGCCCCGCAGCCCGGGGTGCCCCGGACCTCGTACAACCAGGTGCGGACCGTCGGCGAACGCCAGTACGGGCAGCAGGTGCCGCACCAGCAGCCGTACGGCCAGCCGAGCACGCAGTACGCCGCCCCGGAGACGTACCCCGGCGGCGCCCCCACCGCGCACGTTTCGCAGCAGGGCGGCCGCGGCAAGGGCGGCCCGAACACCAAGGGCCTGCTGATCGGCGCGGTCGCGGTGGTCCTGGTCGTGCTCATCGGCATCGGCGCCGCGCTGCTCACGGGCGACGACAAGAAGGACAAGAAGAAGGACGAGGCCACCACCTCCGCCGGACCCGGCAGCCAGGTCGAGGAGTCCCCGAAGCCCCAGGAGTCCGCGAGCTCCGAGGCCCCGGCCGAGCTCCCCAAGCAGGACGCGGCGACGCTGAAGCTCGGCGGCACGGCCCAGCTGGACAACACCACCAAGGGTGCCAAGAGCGCCAACGGCCAGTACATCAACCTCAATGAGGTCGGCAGGTCGGCGACCTGGTCGGTCGAGGTTCCGCAGGCCGGTGAGTACACGCTGTTCGTGACGTACGGCGTACCGGGCAAGGACGCGAAGACGTCGCTCACGGTCAATGCCGAGCAGCCCCGCTCGATCAACATGACGAACTTCGCGCAGGCCCCGGAGGGTGACCTGTCGAAGGGCTGGACGACGACGTTCGCCTACGTCAACCTCAACAAGGGTGAGAACACGCTGATGATCTCCTGCAACGAGGGCGACCAGTGTGATGCCAACCTCGACCAGCTGTCGCTGAAGGCCGGGCACCAGAAGCGCTGACCCGTACCTCCCGCACGCGTTCCGGCCCCCTCGCCCACGGTTCCACGGGCGAGGGGGCCGGTCCGTTCTCCCGGTGTTGCGGGCTCAGCCCATCAGGGCCAGGAAACCGGCCACCGTCGCGGCCATGGCCTCGCGGCCCGGGGCGATGTACTTGCGCGGGTCCACGCCTGTGGTGTTCTCGGCCAGGTACGCCCGTACCGCGCCGGTGAACGCGGTGTTCAGCGCCGTACCCACGTTGATCTTGACCATGCCGGAGGAGGCGACGGCCCGGCGGATCTCCTCGTCCGGGACACCGCTGGAGCCGTGCAGCACCAGCGGGACGGGGACCGCGTCGCGCAGCCGGCCGATCAGGGCGTGGTCCAGGGCGGCGGTGCGCTCGGTCATGGCGTGCGAGGAGCCGACCGCGACGGCCAGCGCGTCCACGCCGGTGTCGCGGACGTACGCGGCGGCCTCGGCCGGGTCGGTGCGGACGCCGGGGGCGTGGGCGTCGAGCGGCGCCTCGCCCTCCTTGCCGCCGACCTTGCCGAGCTCGGCCTCGATCCAGATGCCGCGCTCGTGCCCCCAGGCCACCGCCTCCGCCGTGGCCCGCACGTTCTCCTCGTAACCGAGCTTGGAGGCGTCGAACATCACCGATCCGAAGCCCTCCGCATGCGCCTGGTGCAGCAGCTCCACGGACTCGACGTGGTCGAGGTGGAGCGCGAGGGGGGCGCCGCAGGCGCGGGCGACGGCGGCGGCCGCGGCGGCGATCGCGGAGAGCCGGCCGCCGTGGAACTTCACGGCGTTCTCGGAGATCTGCAGGATGGCGGGTGCTCCGGCGCGCTCGGCGCCGGCCGCGATGGCCTCCGCGTGCTCCAGCGTGATGACATTGAAGGCGGCGATTCCGCGTCCCTGGGCCTGTGCGGCGGAGACGAGTTCACCGGTGCTGACGAGCGGCATGCTGACCTCTGTTGCTTCTGCTGAACGGACCGGTCGGGCGGTCCGGTACGGGTGGCGGCTCAGAGGCTGTGGGGTGACCTCCGGTCGGGAAGCGTGCGTGCCAGGGCGTGGCCGCCCGATCGGAGGTCACCCGACAGCCTCTCTGGCCGCCGCGGTGTGTTCCTCGACGCCGACGCCCGGCAGCAGCTCCTCGTATGCCGCGCGGTCGAAGTCACCGGCCGTCGGGGAGAGCACGGTCGCCGTCGACAGTGCCACCGCCCGCCGCAGCCGGTCCGGCCAGCTCAGCCCCTCGACGAGGCCGGACAGCAGCCCGGCCACCGCGGAGTCGCCCGCCCCGGTCGGATTGCCCCGGACCTCGGCGGGCGGCGACGCCCGCCAGACGCCGTCGGGGGTGACCGCCAGCATGCCGTCCGGGCCCAGTGACGCGATGACGCCGTGCGCGCCGCGGCGGCGGGCGTCGCGGGTGGCGCGCAGCGGTTCGCGGGAGCCGGTGAGCTGGGCGAGCTCCTCGGCGTTGGGCTTGATCAGGTCGGGGCGGGCGGCGATGCCGCGGCGCAGCGGTTCGCCGCTGGTGTCCAGGAGCACGGGGACGCCCGCCGCGCGGGCCAGCCGGACCAGTTCGGCGTAGGCGCCGACGTGGATGCCGGGCGGCAGGCTGCCGCAGAGGGCGACGGCGTCGGCCCCGGTGAGGAGCTCCTCGTACCGGCCGAGGAGGGCGGCCCATTCGTCGGCGGTGACGAGCGGGCCGGGTTCGTTGAGCTGGGTGGTGTCGCCGGTGGCCCGGTCGACGACGGCGATCGTGCGACGGGTGTTCCCGGCGATGGTGACGAGGGCGTCGGTGATCGGCGCGGGGGTGACGGCGGGTATGACGGTTGCGGGGGTGGCGGCGGGTATGACGGTGGCGGCGGCAGCCCTGGTGTCCGTTCCCGTCGTGTCCCGCGGGGGGAGGTGCGCCAGCAGTTCGCGCAGTGCGGCTCCGGTGGAGCCTCCGGCGAAGCCGGTGACCACGGTCGCCTGCCCGAGGGCGGAGAGCACCCGGGCCACGTTGAGGCCCTTGCCGCCGGGCCGTTCGGCCACGTCGCCGACGCGGTGACTGGCGTGCGGGACGAGCTCCGGGACGCCGTACGTCAGGTCGAGTGCCGTATTCAGTGTGACCGTGAGGATCACCGCGGCCGCTCCCTCGATCCCTGCTCCGAAGCGCGAATCCGTGGCTGGAATGCGCTTTCTCTGCCTGTTTCCCAGGCGATCATGCCAAAGAGGTGGCGGTCGGCCCAGACCTCCGGACCAACCGCCGTCTCTTCGTTACGTATTCGACTCACCGTCAGTAACGGGTCAAATCAACCGATGTGGGGCTCGATGATCCATTCGCCCTTGCGCATGACGCCCTTGAGCGCGAAGTCCGCGTCCAGGACCACCAGGTCCGCGTCCTTGCCCGGCTCCAGCGAGCCGACCCTGTCGTAGACGCCGAGCAGCCGGGCCGGGTTGGCGGAGATGGACTGCACGACATCCCCGACCGGGATCCTGTCGATCGTCACGGCCCGGTGGAACGCGGTGTCCAGGGTGAGCGTGGAGCCCGCGATCGAGTTGCCCTCCACCAGTCGCGCGACGCCGTCCTTGACCTCGACGGCGAGCGGGCCGAGCTGGTAGCGGCCGTCGCCGAAGCCCGCCGCGTCCATGGCGTCGGTGATCAGCGCGACGCGGTGGGCGCCCGCGTGGTGGTAGGCCAGCTCCAGGGCGGCGGGGTGCAGATGCGTACCGTCGTTGATCAGCTCGACGGTGATCCGCTCGTCCTCCAGCAGCGCCGCGATCGGGCCGGGTGCGCGGTGGGCGAGCGGCGGCATCGCGTTGTAGAGGTGCGTGGCTACGGTGGCGCCCGCGTCGATCGCCTCGACGGTCTGCTCGTACGTGGCGTCGGTGTGCCCGATCGCGGCGATGACGCCGTGCTCGGCGAGCAGCCGCACCGACTCGATGCCGCCCGGGAGTTCGGTGGCGAGCGTGAACATCTTCGCGGTGCCGCGCGCCGCGTCCATCAGCTTGCGGACCTCGGCCGGGTCCGGGTGGCGCAGCAGATCCCCGCTGTGCGCGCCCTTGCGGCACGGCGAGATGAACGGCCCCTCGAAGTGGATGCCGGCCAGGTCGCCCTGCTCGACCAGTTCGGAGAGGATGCCGGCCCGCTGGGCGAGGAAGTCCATCTCGCCGGTGACGGTGGAGGCGACCAGCGTGGTCGTACCGTGCTCGCGGTGGGTGCGGATACCGGTGAGGACCTCGTCCACGGTGCCGGAGGTGAAGGACGCGCCGCCGCCGCCGTGGTTGTGCATGTCGACGAAGCCGGGGACCACCCAGTGGCCGCTCAGGTCGATGGCCCGGGCGGCACCCGGGTACGGGGTGGACGCGGCCGGGGGGCGTGGGGGGTTGCTGTCGGTGGCTGGTTTCCACGGGGTACCGGCGCCCTCCGGCGTCGAGCCGGCGATCCGGGTGCCTTCGACGATCACCCGGCCGTCCTCGACGGTCCCGGTGGGAAGCACCACCCGGGCACCTGTGAGAACGGTGCTGTCTGCGCGTCCGGCCATCAGGCGGATACCTCCGTGGAGAGAAGATCCCAGGCGAGCAGCCCTGCGCCCAGGCATCCGGCGGTGTCCCCGAGGGCCGCCGGGACGATGTGGGGCAGCTTCTGGAACGTGACGCGTTCCTCGACGGCCGCACGGAGTGGTGTGAACAAGGTTTCCCCGGCCTCGGCCAGCCCGCCACCGATGATGAGCATGCGGGGATCGAGCAGGGTCAGCGCGGTGACCAGCCCGGCGGCGAGCGCGTCGACGGCGTTCCGCCAGACCTCCACGGCCGCCGGGTCGCCCGACTCGACGGCCTTCGCGCAGTCCGCGGCGTCCGCCGTCGGATCGCCGGACGCGGTGGCCCAGGCCCGGGTCACGGCGGCGGCGGATGCCAGGGTCTCCAGACAGCCGCGCTGGCCGCAGCCGCAGTCCGGGCCGTCCGGCCGGACCACGATGTGGCCGATCTCGCCCGCGTACCCGTGCGCGCCGGACTCGATGGTGCCCGCGATGCCGATGGCGCCGGCGATCCCGGTGCCCAGCGGTACGAAGAGGAAGCGGTCGGCGCCCTTGCCCGCGCCGATCCGGCCCTCGGCGAGCCCGCCGGTGCGTACATCGTGGCCGAGCGCGACGGGGACGCCGCCGAGCCGCTCGCCGAGCAGTACCCGCATGGGTACGTCACGCCAGCCCAGGTTCGAGGCGTAGACCGCGATGCCGTTCTCGGCGTCGACGATGCCGGGCACGGCGACACCGGCCGCGACGGCGCTCTCGCCGAAGTGCTCCTTGCCGTACGCCCGCAGGTCCGCGGCGAAAGCGAGGATCGACTCCACGACGGCGTCGGGGCCGCGCTCTCTGCCGGTTGCCCGCCGCGCCTCGTACAGCAGGGTGCCGTCGACCCCGACCAGTGCGGCCTTCATTCCGGTGCCGCCCACATCGAGGGCGATGACGTGTTTCACGGGAAACAGTTTCGCCCGAGGAATCAAAAAGGTCTAGTCCACTATTGGGGTTTGTTGCGCATCCATACAAAATCGGGGCCGACGGGCTGCCCATGGCTCTGGGTGACGTCCACCGCTCGGCCGTGACCACCGCCTCATCGACGCCGACCGGACACCGATCCGGTGACGCGGTGCGAAAGCCATACCCCGATGGTGCAGACCTTCGGAGATCGTCCGGGAGAGGCATCGGCAAGGCGGTCGAGCCGGGCGGCAGCCCCGAGAGCGTGCTCGGCCGGATCGCACGGGAGTCGTCGGCGGCGGAGGACGCGGAGCAGCGCAGGACGCGGAGCAACGGGCGACCCGGTGGCGGCCCTTCGGCCGGGCGATATGTTGGCTGATATGACCACCCCCCCGAATGGCCCCGACGCCACGGACAGCCCCGGCGGCCTCTCCGACCGGGACCGTGCCGTGCTCGCCGTCGAGCGGCAGTCGTGGGCCGGGCCCGGGGCGAAGGACCGCGCGATTCGCGAACAGCTCGGCATCTCGCCCACGCGCTACTACCAGTTGCTGAACGCCCTCCTCGACGACCGCCGCGCCCTGGAGACGGACCCGGTGACGGTGAACCGCCTGCGCCGGGTACGGGAGGCGAGGCGGGGACGGCGCTGACCGGGGACGGCGCTGACCGGGGACGGCGCTGACCGGGGACGGCGCTGACCGGGGACGGCGCTGACCGGGGGTGGCGCTGACCGTGGCTCTCCGCCCCGGGAACGCCCGCAGGGCGCCCCCCGGGCGCCCCACTCCTGGTCGGAGCTGACCGGGACTCCGCCCCGGGAACGCCCTCCGCAGGCGCCCCACCCCTGGCCTCCCGCTGTGCACCCCCAACCCCGGCACCCCGCTATAGGCTCGCCCCATGGGCAGCAACCCGCACGCACCCACGCCGAGCGAATCCCCGTCCGAGCTCCCCGCCCCCACCACCCCACCCGGCCGAGAAGCCCTCGCCGCGATCCTCGCGCGCCCCGACCGCGCCGTCATCGCGCTCGACTTCGACGGCACCCTCGCCGACATCGTCCCGGACCCGGAGCAGGCCCGCGCCCACCCCGGCGCCGTCGACGCGCTCGTCGCGCTCGCCCCGAAAGTGGCGTCCATCGCCGTGATCACCGGACGCCCGGCCGGCGTCGCGGTCCGGCACGGCGGCTTCGCCGGAGTGCGGGGACTGGACCACCTCGTCGTCCTCGGCCACTACGGCACCGAACGCTGGGACGCCGTGTCCGGCACCGTCCGCACCCCCGCCCCGCACCCCGGCGTCGCCGCGGTCCGCGCCGAACTCCCGGGCGTGCTCGACCGGTTCGACGCGTGGCACGGCACCTGGATCGAGGAGAAGGGCCAGGCGCTCGCCGTCCACACCCGCCGCGCCACCGACCCGCAGGCCGCGTTCGACGCCCTGCGCGAACCCCTCGGCGAGCTCGCCGCCCGGCACGGGCTGATCGTCGAACCGGGCCGCCTGGTCCTGGAGTTGCGCCCGCCGGGCATGGACAAGGGCGTGGCGCTCGCACAGTACGTACGGGAGACCGACGCGGAGTCCGTCCTGTACGCGGGCGACGACCTGGGCGACCTCGCCGCGTACGCCGCCGTGGAGAAGCTCCGCACCGAGGGCCCCGACGGCATCCCGGGCCTGCTGGTCTGCAGCGGCAGCGCCGAAGTGCCCGAACTGGCCGAACGCGCGGATCTGCTGCTGAACGGCCCCGGAGCCGTCATCGGCTTCCTGGCGGCCCTGGCCGAACGGATCTGACCGGCTCACTCCCGCCGCAGCGCGTCCAGCTGATCGAGGAACCACTGCTGCGGCGGGAGCGCCACCGCCGCCGCGGCCAGCCGTTCCGTGCGGGCCGCCCGTTCGTCGTCCGCCATGGTGAGCGCCTCGTGCAGCGCCGCGGCCGTCGCGGACACGTCGTACGGGTTCACGACGACCGCGTCGCTGCCCAGCTCCTCGTACGCACCCGCCTCCCGCGACAGCACCAGCGCGCAGCCGTGGTCGGAGACCACCGGGACCTCCTTGGCGACCAGGTTCATGCCGTCGCGGATCGGGTTGACGAGCGCCACGTCGGCCAGCCGGTACGCGGCGAGCGAGCGGGCGAAGTCGTCCTTGACGTGGAGCACGACCGGCGTCCAGCCCGCCGTGCCGTACGCGGCGTTGATGTCGTCGGCGACCTGCCGCACCTCGGCCGTGTAGTCGCGGTACACCGCCAGGTCCTGCCGCGAGGGGTACGCGAAGGCGACATGGACGACCCGCTCGCGCCATTCGGGCCGCTCTTCGAGCAGCTCGCGGTAGGCGAACAGCCCGCGCACGATGTTCTTGGACAGTTCCGTCCGGTCCACTCGTACGATCGTCCTCCGCCCGGGGCCGATCTGCTCCCGCAGCGCCGCCATCCGCTCCTCCACGTCCGCCTCGTGCGCGCGCCGGCGCAGGAATTCGGCGTCCGCGCCGAGCCCGTGCACCCCGATCCTGGTCCGCCCGGTGCCGCCCAGGAGCTCCGTGCAGCAGCCGATGAAGGCGTCCGCCCAGCGCCGGGTCAGGAAGGCCGCCCGGTCGGCGCCCAGGATGCCGTGCAGCAGCTGCTCGGCGATGTCGTCGGGGAGCAGGCGGAAGTAGTCGACGGGCGCCCACGGGGTGTGCGAGAAATGGCCGATCCGCAGGTCGGGGCGGAGACCGCGGAGCATGCCGGGCACCAGCGCCAGGTGGTAGTCCTGCACCAGCACCGCCGCCCCGGGGCCCGCCTCCTCGGCGAGCGCCTCGGCGAAGGCCCGGTTGTACGTCTCGAACGACGCCCACCGCCTTCGGAACTCCGCGTCGAAGACCGGCTCCAGCGGGGTCTGGTACAGCATGTGGTGGACGAACCAGAGCACCGAATTCGCAATGCCGTTGTACGCGTCCGCGTGGACGGCCGCGTCGATGTCGAGCATCCGTACGCCGGGCTCACCGACCCCGCGCCGGACCGCCTCCCGGTCCCCGTCACCGAGCGCGGCGCACACCCACAGCTTGTCCTTGACGGCGCTCAGCCCGGAGACGAGCCCGCCGCCGCCCCGCTTCGCGTCGAGTGATCCGTCCGTGCCCAGGGTGTACGACACCGGGCCACGGTTGGACGCGACGAGGACCTGGGCGGCGGACTGGGCTTCGTGCTCGGAGACCATGTTGCGGAATCTAGCCAGATCACGAACCGTCCAAACGTGCAAACGTGCGAAGTCGGGCCGCGTCAGGCCGCGCGGCGCGAAACGTACTCCTCGATCTCACGCATCGGAGGCCGCTCCTCGGTGTCCACGGCATGGGTGCGCGGTACGAAACCGTCCTCACCGCGCTCGAACTGGGTGAGCGACGGCCGTACCAGGTGCCCGCGGGACAGCCGGAGTTGCGCGGTCCGGTAGATCGCCGCCGCCATCCGGCCGAGCGCCTGCCCGTCCTGGTGGCGGTGCTTGCGCACTCCCACGTCGACCTGGGCCAGCGCGTCCAGACCCACGGTGTGCAGCGCGTCGACCAGGAGGCCCAGCTCCACTCCGTACCCGACGGGGAAGGGCAGCTGTTCGAGGAGGGAGCGGCGTACGGCGTACTCGCCGCCCAGCGGCTGGACGAAGCCGGCCAGCTGCGGCCAGTGCAGATTGAGCAGCGGACGGGCCACCAGCTCGGTGACGCGACCACCCTGACCTGCCGTGTCACCGAGCGGGCGGTCGTACATCGCCTTGACGAACCGGACGTCCGGATCGGTCAGCAGCGGGCCGACGATGCCGGAGACGAAGTCGGCCGAGAATTCCTTCAGGTCGGCGTCGACGAAGCAGACGATGTCCCCGCCGGTCACCAGGAGCGACCGCCAGAGCACCTCGCCCTTGCCGGGCACGGCGGGTATCCGGGGCAGTATGTCGTCCCGGTGCACCACCCGCGCGCCGGCCTCCCGGGCCACCTTCGCGGTGGCGTCCGTGGAACCGGAATCGATCACCACGAGCTCGTCGACCAGCTGGACCTTCTCCATCAGCTCGCGCCGGATCGTCGCGACGATCGCACCGACCGTCGCCTCCTCGTTCAGCGCGGGCAGCACCACACTCACGCTTCCACGACCCCGTTCCTTGGCGGCGAGGAGCCGGTCCAGCGGGCGGTCGGCGACCGACCAGGAACGCCTGGCCAGCCAGCTTTCGACCTCTTCCAGCACGGTCGATACTCCCTGTATGTGATCCATCTCGCGGTTCGGACGACTATCTCGACCGTCCGGTGCTTCGGTTACAGTCTTGAACAACGCGGACGGCCGTCGCATGTCGGGGTCGGTCCGCCAATAAACGCCTGGATCGAAGATCCAGCGCCATAGCGCTCATCCAGAGGGACTGAGGGAACGGCCCGTTGAAGTCCCGGCAACCCTCCCATCCCCTTGTTCTCGGCTTCGCTCGAACAGGGGAGACCCCACTCCGCGAGGTCAGGTGGGGAAGGTGCCAATTCCGTCTCGTGGCGAAATGCGCCGCGAGGAAGATGAGGAGAAAGGGCCTCGCCTCCATGGCTGCGCAGACTGTTGCAGTAAGCACCGACTCTTCCGCCGAGGTTGTCGATCTGGGTCCCGCCGCGGCGCTTTCCTGCCGCGAGTGCGGCGAGCGTTTCGAACTCGGTCCCATTTTCGCCTGCGCGTCCTGTTTCGGGCCGCTCGAAGTGGCGTACGACCTGCCGAGCGGCTCCCCCGACGAGCTGAAGAAGCGCATCGAGGCCGGACCCGACAACATCTGGCGTTACGCGCCGCTGCTGCCGGTCCCCGCCGATGTCGCGGACAAGCCCAACATCAACCCCGGCTTCACCAAGCTGGTCAAGGCCGACAACCTCGCCCGTGAGCTGGGCGTCACCGGCGGTCTGTACGTCAAGGACGACTCCGGCAACCCGACGCACTCCTTCAAGGACCGCGTCGTCGCCATCGCCGTCGAGGCCGCCCGCGCCTTCGGTTACACCACCCTCTCCTGCTCCTCCACCGGCAACCTCGCCGGTGCGGTGGGTGCCGCCGCCGCCCGCGCCGGTTTGCGCTCCTGCGTGTTCATCCCGCACGACCTGGAGCAGGGCAAGGTCGTCATGGCCGCGGTGTACGGCGGTGAGCTGGTCGGCATCGAGGGCAACTACGACGACGTCAACCGCTTCTGCTCGGAGCTCATCGGCGACCCGCTCGGCGAGGGCTGGGGCTTCGTCAACGTCAACCTGCGCCCCTACTACGGCGAGGGCTCCAAGACCCTGGCGTACGAGATCTGCGAGCAGCTCGGCTGGCGGCTGCCCGACCAGATCGTCATCCCGATCGCGTCCGGCTCGCAGCTCACGAAGATCGACAAGGGTCTCCAGGAGCTGATCAAGCTGGGCCTGGTCGAGGACAGGCCGTACAAGATCTTCGGCGCCCAGGCCGAGGGCTGCTCCCCGGTCTCCACCGCCTTCAAGGCCGGTCACGACGTCGTACGGCCCCAGAAGCCGAACACCATCGCCAAGTCGCTGGCGATCGGCAACCCGGCCGACGGCCCGTACGTCCTGGACATCGCCCGCCGCACCGGCGGCGCGGTGGAGGACGTCAACGACGAGCAGGTCGTCGACGCGATCAAGCTCCTCGCCCGCACCGAGGGCATCTTCGCGGAGACGGCGGGCGGCGTGACGGTCGGCGTCACGAAGAAGCTGATCGAGGCCGGTCTGATCGACCCGGCGCTGACCACCGTCGTCCTCAACACGGGTGACGGCCTCAAGACCCTGGACGCGGTGGCCGCCACCTCGCAGGCGACCGCCACGATCCGCCCGAGCCTGGACGCGTTCCGCGCCGCCGGACTCGCCACCAGCTGACCACCCGAGACTGCAGGAAGGGCACCCACCATGAGCGTCAAGGTCCGTATCCCCACCATCCTCCGCACCTACACGGGCGGCCAGGCCGAGGTCCCGGCCGAGGGCTCGACCCTCTCCCAGGTCATCGAGTCCCTGGAGCAGAACCACCCGGGCATCGCCGCCCGCGTCCTGGACGACCAGGGCAAGCTGCGCCGCTTCGTGAACGTGTACGTCAACGACGACGACGTGCGTTTCGAGGGCGGCCTGGAGACGGCCACGCCGGACGACGCCGGCATCTCGATCATCCCGGCGGTCGCGGGCGGCTGCTGACCCCCCGTCCGGATCCCGGGCCGGCTTCACCGCGTTATCGGAATTGCCCTCTCTGCGAGAAGCGGAGGGGGCAATTCTGCATGGTTGAGCGCGGTACAGTGTGGGAAGTCCCCCCAGCTGCCCGTGCCGCCCGCATATGAGAATGCGCCCGGTCACGACAAGAAGCAGCCAAAGTACTCGATCTCCTTGCGCCATAAGTCGCCTTTGCCCGGCCCGACTTGCCCTGGAATCCCACGAATTCCTCATATTCGGGCGTTCGGTGCTGCCCAGAATTCTCGTCCGATTGACCTGTTGCAGAGGGCAGTTGGGCAGATACATTCGGCCGCGGTCGACGCGTTCCGGCGCACGCACCCTCTCCTGTCGGAGGGTGAGTTCTGACCCGGGTCCGCGAAGTGCGGTCCTGTGCAAGGGCCAGTAATAGGGGAGTTAGGCATGGCTCAGGGCACCGTCAAGTGGTTCAACGCGGAGAAGGGGTACGGCTTCATCGCGGTCGACGGTGGTGCGGATGTTTTCGTCCACTACAGCGCGATCCAGATGGACGGGTACCGCACCCTCGAAGAGGGTCAGCGAGTTGAATTCGAGATCTCGCAGGGCCAGAAGGGGCCGCAGGCGGACATGGTCAAGCTCGCCGTCGGCTGAGCTCGACGCGGTCGGCCAACGACACTACTCACGCACGGAGGGCCCGTACCCCAGAGGTACGGGCCTTCCGTGCGTCTGCGTGTCCGTGCGTCCGTGCGCCCGCGCGACCGTGTGTTCGGGGCCGTCCGAGGGTGGCCTTCGTTGTCCACATCCCGAGGCGGACGCTTGCACTCTCCGGGGTCGAGTGCTAATCATTGGCGTTAGCACTCTCCAGGTGAGAGTGACAGAACTTGGACCGGGCCGGTGAGGCCCGCAGGTCCGGTGGGGCAAGGAACCACCGGTCAGGCAGGCCGTCCGTCGCGGGCGCCACTCGGTCCGGAGCAATCCACCCCTGTCCGGGAGGACCACTTCACATGGCCAAGATCATCGCGTTCGACGAGGAGGCCCGGCGCGGTCTCGAGCGCGGCATGAACCAGCTCGCCGACGCCGTCAAGGTCACCCTTGGCCCCAAGGGCCGCAACGTCGTCCTTGAGAAGAAGTGGGGCGCCCCCACGATCACCAACGATGGTGTTTCCATCGCCAAGGAGATCGAGCTGGAGGACCCGTACGAGAAGATCGGTGCGGAGCTGGTCAAGGAGGTCGCCAAGAAGACGGACGACGTCGCCGGCGACGGTACGACCACCGCCACCGTTCTCGCCCAGGCTCTCGTCCGCGAGGGCCTGCGCAACGTCGCCGCGGGTGCCAACCCGATGGCCCTCAAGCGGGGCATCGAGAAGGCCGTCGAGGCCGTCTCCGCCGCCCTCCTGGAGCAGGCCAAGGACGTGGAGACCAAGGAGCAGATCGCTTCGACCGCCTCCATCTCCGCCGCCGACACCCAGATCGGCGAGCTCATCGCCGAGGCCATGGACAAGGTCGGCAAGGAAGGCGTCATCACCGTCGAGGAGTCCCAGACCTTCGGTCTGGAGCTGGAGCTCACCGAGGGTATGCGCTTCGACAAGGGCTACATCTCGGCGTACTTCGCCACGGACATGGAGCGCATGGAGTCGTCGCTCGACGACCCGTACATCCTGATCGTGAACTCCAAGGTCAGCAACGTGAAGGACCTCCTTCCGCTGCTGGAGAAGGTCATGCAGTCCGGCAAGCCGCTGCTGATCATCGCCGAGGACGTCGAGGGCGAGGCCCTGTCGACCCTGGTCGTCAACAAGATCCGTGGCACCTTCAAGTCCGTCGCCGTCAAGGCCCCGGGCTTCGGTGACCGCCGCAAGGCCATGCTCGGCGACATCGCCATCCTCACCGGTGGCACCGTCATCTCCGAGGAGGTCGGCCTCAAGCTGGAGAACGCCGGTCTCGACCTGCTCGGCCGCGCCCGCAAGGTCGTCATCACCAAGGACGAGACGACGATCGTCGACGGCGCCGGTGACAGCGACCAGGTCCAGGGTCGCGTCAACCAGATCCGTGCCGAGATCGAGAACTCCGACTCGGACTACGACCGCGAGAAGCTCCAGGAGCGCCTCGCGAAGCTGGCCGGCGGCGTGGCCGTCATCAAGGCCGGTGCCGCGACCGAGGTCGAGCTCAAGGAGCGCAAGCACCGCATCGAGGACGCGGTGCGCAACGCCAAGGCCGCCGTCGAGGAGGGCATCGTCGCCGGTGGTGGCGTGGCTCTGCTCCAGGCCTCGGCCGTCTTCGAGAAGCTGGAGCTCTCGGGTGACGAGGCGACCGGCGCCAACGCCGTCAAGCTGGCGCTGGAGGCCCCGCTGAAGCAGATCGCCGTCAACGGTGGTCTCGAGGGCGGCGTCGTCGTCGAGAAGGTGCGCAACCTGCCGATCGGTCACGGTCTGAACGCCGCGACCGGCGAGTACGTCGACATGATCGCCGAGGGCATTCTCGACCCGGCGAAGGTCACGCGCTCCGCTCTGCAGAACGCCGCGTCCATCGCCGCGCTGTTCCTCACCACCGAGGCCGTCATCGCCGACAAGCCGGAGAAGGCCTCCGCGGCCGCTCCGGGCGGCATGCCGGGCGGTGACATGGACTTCTGATCCTGACGGATCGGTAGTTCCTGTACAGCTGTACCCCATCGACCCCCGGGACCGACAGGTCCCGGGGGTCGATGTCGTTCCGTCGGCGTCCGGCGCAGTCCGCCCCGGCTCGTTGCGGTCCGTCGTTACGGCGTGGTCCGTCGTTACGGCAGCTGGTCGAGGAGCCAGGTGCTGAGTTCCTCCGTCACGAGGGTGTGCCCCTCGTTGCGGGACGCGAGCTTGAAGTCGTGCAGTCCGCTCTCCTCCTCCGGGAGCGAGGAGATGTCCGCGTACAGCTCCTCGTCCGTGTCCAGGCCGCGGATGTCGACCGCGCTGACCGCTGGCACGAAGCAGTGCGAGCGGATCCGGACGTCGGTCTTGAACCCGAGGATGGGGTTGAGGGCGTTGAAGGCGTCGGCGAGGATGCCGAAGCCTTCCAGCGAGCCGCCGGGTGCGCCGTCGACCGACGGGAGTCCGGACGTATGCACCTCATTGGTCTTCAGCGTCACCACCCGCAGCTTCGCGACGAGTTCGTCGTCGCCGGGGGACTGGGTGTAGAGCTTGGTGCCGACCACCGACAGGCCCTTGCCCTCCAGGGCCAGTTCGCCCGCCCGCACGTCGGTGCCGGTGCCGTCGCCCACGCCGTTGGCGACACCGATCAGCCGCGGCCGCTGCGGCCATTCGCCGAGGTCCGCCATCTCCGCGAGGAACGTGGCGCGCTCGTCGCTCTGTTCCGGCGTCCCGTCCCACTTCGCGATGTGCCGCCAGAGCAGCTGACGCGCGGCCGGGCTGTTGATCTGGTCGGAGAACCGGCTGTCGAGATCGCGGATGTAGTGCGCGAACGACTGGAGCGCGATCGGGATCCAGGCGCCGCGGTGCGGGCTGTCGTACGAGAAGTACAGCGCGGTCTGGTGGTCGATGCGCCGGCGCTCCATCTTGGCCAGCGCGTGCCGGGTGACGAGCCCGCCCATGCTGAACCCGCCGACGGCCAGCGGTGCGTCGCCCTGCCGCTCCATGATGGCCTGCGTGATCGCCGCCTGCGCGGTGACGGAGTTGTCCAGAATCGATGCACTGCGCTCATGGAAACCGAGCAGGATGACGTCGCGTCCACGGCGGCGCAGTTCGCTGATGAGCGCGTAGTCGCCGAACTCCATGACTTCCCAGGAGAAGTCCAGGCTGCTCGGCCCGGTGTTGAAGCCGTCGGCGAAGATCACGGGCCGTACGAGGCCCGGGTTCCCCTCGCCGTAGTAGACCCATGCGGTGCCGCCCGGCAGGTCCCACACGGTGCTGGGCGGCAACGGGAGCGCACCGTGCGGCTCGGCGTCCAGGCGGGGGCCGGGGGCCAGGGTGATGGCGGGCTTGCTGTGAAGCTCCGAGACGATTTGCTCGTGGGTCGGTTCGGACATGGTTCGGTCCCCTTTGGAGTCGACTGATTACGGTGCGTACCAAGAAGAACACGGAACGTAGCGAAAAGGTGAGGAAAGTGGACCAAACCACTCCCAGGTGGGAGCCGGTTTCGGACATCCGGTGAGCTCGGGGCTCCCGCCCTATCTCCTCTCGGAGCGTGGGGTCATCGCGGCCCGGACCTCGCTCATGCGGCTGCGTACGCCGGTGGGCGGGACGGTTCCGGCCGGGCCCGCGGGAGTGTCGACGGAGTTGCCCCGGCACGGTCCGCAGCGGCCGCCGATCAGGGCCTCCGCGTGGCCGGGTGCGCGGCACTCGCCGCATTCGAGGGTGCGCAACACCGTTCGCTGTTGCGCCGGAGCAACCCGTTCGGGTGGCATCTTGTCGGTCAGCCGCCTGCGAACGAGGGCCGCCGCGTGGTGGACGGGGGTCGGGAGGCCGTCGGTGAGGGCGTGGAGCAGTTCCACCTCCGTGGCGCCACGCTCGAACCAGGTGGTGACCTGCGACTCCAGCGCCGCGCAGTCCGCCGCCGACAGCGTGAGCGTGGGTGCGGTGCGGCCCAGCGCGGCCAGCAGGACGAACGCTCGCGAGCGGGTGACGCGTTGACGCTGCTCGGGCGGTACGTCGCCCCGGGCGAACGCCGCCCACCACTCGTCGTCCCGCGCGGTGCGGGAGAAGAACGTACGGGTCACCCAGAGCAGGACCTCGTCATGGGCCACGCACTCGCTGCCGCGCCGCAGATGCCCGGCGTCCTGGAGCCGGTTGAGGGCGGTCCGCAGGGCGCACTGCCCGTACGGGAGGACCTTGGCCATGGTCTTCACGGAGATGTCGGCGCCGTCGGGGAGTTGGTCGATGTACGCGGCGATGGATGCCTCGCGGGGCGGCAGGTGCGCGAAATCGCGGTCCGTGCCGGGAAGTTGTGAGGGTGCGGAGCGCTTGCCGTAGCCCGGGTTGGCCATCGGGTGCGGAAGCGTGGGCAGGGATACGTGCGGGGCGCACGGGGCAGCACTAAGCTGGCTGGCAGCCATGAGGTCGAGTCCTGTTCGATCAAAGTGGTCAGACCCCTGTTCGGTGTTCCCGCACCGGCAGGGGTCGTTCGTTATTCGGAACGCTAAGCCGTCACCACCGTTCGTGGCAAGCCGGTCACGAAAAGTCAACTCGCCAGGCAGGGAGGGTGGGTGGGAAGTGGACCACCTCCCATTCCTCGGAAAGAGCGCTCGGACTTCGCGGCTTGAGCTCCGGGGGAATTCGCCTGGTCGTGAGGGGCGTGCGTGCGTGGTGCATGTGCGCCGTGTGTGATGCCGTGCGCCCGTCCCCGGTGGGGTGGAAATCCGCGCCGCAGGCCTTTGGTGCGTGCGAACTGCTCCGCGTCTTTGTGATCTTGGAGGCTCCGGGCTGCCGCCGACGCGGCCCGTCTTCCATGTTTCTCTCTCGTACGAGGAGTCCCGTGCGTATTCGTTCGTTCCTGTCTCTCGCCGCGTCCGCCGTCGCCGTGGCGGCGCTGGCCACCCCCGCCCAGGCCGCCGACGCCGCCGACGGCACGTACCTCATCCGTGACCTGCGCTCCGGCCAGTGTCTGGCCGGCGGCGAAGGTCCGCTCGGCGGTCACGTCGAGCCCTGCAGCCCCCGTACCGTGTGGGAGATCCGCAACCAGGGCGACGGCCTGGCCCAGATCGTCGAGGCGAACCAGGAGAACCGCTGCCTGGCGCTCTCGCCGATCCGGATCTTCCCGCCGGCCGTGTGGGTGGACCGGTGCGGTAGCCACCCCGACCAGTGGACGATCCAGGGCGCGGCCGGTGAAGAGCCGGTCGCCATCGCCCTCGGCCGGGGTGAGCTCGGCTCCCTGACGACGGAGGGCCGGCGCGTGGTTCTCCTTCCCGACGGCGGGCCCCAGTGGGTCCTGGAGCGGCTCGGCTGATACCCGTCCGGTCGAAAGCATGCGGCCGCCCCGTGCCTGGAACGTCCTTCCAGGCACGGGGCGGTTTCTCATGCGCGGCGGAGTCCGGCAGCGCAGGTGCGGGCCCTACCGGAACGCGGCGATGTGGCGCCCGGCCCAGTCCGCGAAGGTGTGGGGCGCGCGGCCGAGGATCTGCTCGACGGCGGGGCTGATCCGCTGCTCGGCGAGGGTGGGTTCGCCGAGGATGTCGAGGGTGGTCTCGACGACGGGCTCGGGCATGAACTGCAGCATCTGCGCACGGGCTTCGTCGCGGGTCTGCTCGATGAACCGGACCGGTTCGCCGAGCGCGTCGCCGATCGCCTCGGCCCGCTGCCGGGGCGTGCTGAGGGTGGGCCCGGTCAACTCGTGGACCTGACCGGCGTGACCGTCCTCGTACAAGGCCTTGGCGGCCACCTCGGCGATGTCGGCCGGGTCGATGACCGGCAGGCCGATGTCGGCGAACGGTGCGGCGACGGTCCGTCGGGTACGGACGGACTCGGCCCAGGCGTACGCGTTGGAGTCGAAGCCGCCGGGGCGCAGGATCGTCCAGTCCATGCCCGACTGCCGGACGATGTCCTCTATGGATCCTCCGGTGCTCCCGTGGGAGGCCGACTCCGGCCGGGTTGCGACTCCTTGGGAGGACAGCAGCACGATCCGTCCCACTCCGCCGGCTTTCGCGACGTCGATGATGTCGCGAGGGCTCAGCAGGTGGGCACCGGCACCGGTGTCGTGCAGGAACAGCGCGTCGGCGCCGTCGAACAGGGGCCGGAGGCTCTCGGGGTCGGCCAGGTCGGCCTGTCGGTGCCGGACGCCCTCCGGCACGGGCGCGTCCGGGACGCTCCGGGACACCGCCGTCACCTGCTCGCCGGCTGCCGCGAGTGCCTGCACGAGCGGTCGGCCGACGTTGCCGGTCGCTCCCGTCACTACGATCATGAACAACTCCCGTGTCACTTCAACGTGTTCGTCCACGCCCGAGCGGGCGGGTACATCGCGGGGCGGGTGATTTCGCTGCGACCCGGTGAAGCTAACACCGTCGGTATAGTAGGTACCTAGAGGAAAGTGACTACCCCGAACGATCCGAACGACCCCGAGGGGATGCGCATGGCCGACAGTGCGACCTTGATGGAGTCCGCGTCGGCGGACCCCGAACTGGCCTGTCCGGTAGGCCCGGTCGTGGACATCGTGTTCAGCCGTTGGACCACACCGATCCTGTGGACGCTCAACATGCACGGCCGTCAGCGCTTCGTCGAGCTGGAACGTCGGATCGCCAGGATCACTCCGAAGGTGCTGACGCAGCGGCTGCGGCAACTCGAACGCGACGGGATGGTCGTACGCACCTACCACCCGGAGGTCCCCCCTCGGGTCGAGTACGAGATCAGCGACCTCGGGCGCAGCCTCGCGCCGCTCTTCGCCCACCTCGCGGAATGGGCCTCCGCCAACCTCGACAAGGTCGAGGTGGCGCGGCACGACTACGACACGGATTCCGCCCGGTAGCGCGGTGAAGACGTCAGGGCCCGGGGCTTGAGCCCCGGGCCCTGACGTGTGCTGACCTGTGCCGGCGTGTGCGGTGCGCGGTTACCGGTGACGGGCCTCGAACGTGGCGAAGGCCGTCTCCTGGCGCCACTCGGTCGCGGCCTTCGGGTTGTCGGCGAGGTAGCGGGCGCAGCGGGCGCTCGGGTGGGCGGCGCCCGGCCGGTTGCCCGCGCAGGCGGCGACCAGGCGGTAGCCGGAGGGGGCGGAGTCGGAGGCCCACAGGCTGCGGCCGTTGCGGAACGCGTACTCCAGCGAGGCGCGCGCCAGGTCCTTCAGTTCGGTGTAGCGCAGGCCGTACGTCTTGGCCGCGTACTGGTACTCGTGACTGATGTCGATCCGTGAGACCCCGGGATCGTCCGTGGACAGGACCACCGGGACGCCGTAGCGGCGGTACGCGTTGAACGGGTGGTCGTCGCCCGCGATGCCGAGGATCTGCTTGTTGCTGCTGAACGGCACCTCGACCGCGATCCTGCGCTGTGCCATCGTCCGGGCGAGCTGCTGCCAGTTGTCCTCGTGGACCAGGTCCACGCCGTGTCCGATGCGTTCGGCTCCGGCGACGAGCACGGCCTCGCGGATGTGGAACGTCAGGTCCTCGGGCTTGACCAGGCCGGGGGCCAGCTCGCCGGCGTGCAGGGTGAGGTGGGCGCCGGGGTACTGGCCGCGGAGATAGTTCAACATACGCATCTGGAGGCTGTAGTTGGCCAGTGAGCTGTCCCAGTCCTCGGGCTGTACGAGGTTGACGGCGACGAACCTCGGGTCGCGCTCGGCCAGCCGCATGCCGACCTCCATCTGCGTGAACACCCGCGCCGGGGAACTGCCCCGGGACACCTGGGAGATCCACCTGACGGGGAGCCGGCAGCCGGGGTCGGGGCGCGCGGTGTCGCAGTGCGCGGCCGTGCGGAACTGGACGTCGGTGTCGTCGGCCTCCTTGACCGCCTCGTCGACGACCCGGTCGAGCTTCCCGTCGGCCACGAGCTTGCGGTGGAACGCCGCCAGGTCGGCGTCGTAACCCACGGACTCGGCAAGCGCCTTGGCGCTGTCCGACGCGGGGGAGACCATGGTCTCCAGATAGAACTGGTTCTGTTCGACGACGGTGTTGGCCACATTGGCGAGCATCTTGCCGCGGGCGTACCAGGTCGCCATGCCGAACTTGTTGAACGTGTCGAAGAAGTGGTCGTGCCCGGACTGACCGGCCGGGAAGTCCTGCATCGACCAGGCCCGGATGATCTCCCGCTCGAACGCGGCGTCGGTCCGTGCGTCGGCGGCGGGCCTCGTGCCCGGTCCGCACGGCGGCGCGACCGCCGTCATCGTCGCGTCGACGCACAGGCCGTTCTCGGTCGCGAGCTCGATCAGGTACTCGGTCGTGACCGCGCCGGAGAGGTGGTTGTGGAGGTCGCCCCCCTTGGGCAGCGCCTTGAAGAAGGACTTCAGCCCCTCGGGCCTGTTCCGCAGCGAGTCGAGGTACGCGGAGGTCCTGCGCTCGGCGGCGGTCACCACACGGGGCGACGCGTACGCGGCGACGCGCGACGAGGAGTCCTTCGCGGGTGCGGTCGCGGTCGCGGCGGTGGCCGGGATCGCCGGGAGCAGGGTCAGCGCGGCGAGTGCGCCGAGCCCGGCCGGGAGCAGGAACGTGGGACGGTGAACCGTCCGGTTTGATGAGATCACGGCCGAATGATCGCGTTCGGCGCGGGCATTACTTACCGAACCACGTCCATGGACGGAAACGTCCACCCGATCGAGTGGGCGGGCGAACACGCCGTGCGGCTGGCCGCACGGCGACTGATACGACGACGCGGATCCCGTCTTTCGTTCGCGGGCGGACTCCACCCACGAGTGCACCCGCCGTGCAAGATGCTTCAACGCTCTTGCGAGACAGGGTAGTTGGGGGTCATTGTGGATCGGCTTGAATCGGACCCCCCACGGGAGGCGTGCAATGCGTCATGCGAGAAAAGTTCTCCACAGAATCGCCGCATTGGCGATCGCGGTACTGACAGTTGCAGGGATCGGTCTGCTGGGGGCCTCGCCCGCAGCGGCCGTCGACTACTACTACGAACTTCCCTACCCGGCGGGTGAGTCCTACATGGTCACCCAGGGGAACCACGGTGCCTACTCGCACACCGGCCCGTACAACGAGTACGCCTGGGACTTCGGACTCCCGGCGAACTACGAGGTCTCCGCCGCGCAGGGCGGCACGATCCTCGTCTCGGACTGGTCGCCGTACTGGGAGAACGGCATCGAGGTCATCATCCGCCACTCGAACGGCCAGTGCACCCACTACGCGCACCTCAACCGGGCGATCTACAACGCGGGTGCCTGGGTTCCGCAGGGCCGGATCATCGGCTGGTCGGGCGCCACGGGGGCGGCGGCCGGCGCGCATCTGCACTTCCAGGTCATCGACTGCAACACCCGCGTGGGCATCCCGGCCACGATCCAGGGCTGGGTACCTCCCACGGGTTCCTGGCCGGTGAGCGTCAACACGCAGGCCTGATTCCCGTCCCTGCCCCCGCGACCAGCGTCACCACCGACTCGGGCAGCGTCGTGCCGAACGCGGCCAGGATCGTGCCGACCGCCATCTTCCCGACATTGAGGTGCTGGCCCAGCCCCAGCACCCTCAGGACAGGCCCAGCCCCTTGCGGATCCGTGGCTGACCGTGGACCAGCCGCGCCCTGGCCCCGGTCCAGCCGGCAATGTCCGCGTTCTGCGCCGCGGCCGGAGTGTCGGCAGACGACCGTCTGCCGACACTCGCCCCGGTGGGCACGAACCCGCAGGTGGGTACTGTCGACAGCTCGCGTCGGAAGTCAACGCCGGTGAACGGTCACTGGGGCAGTTTCCGGCAATGCTCCTTGGCGGGCCGAGCTCGCCCAGAGGCTGTACGACGCCCGGGAGAAGACCGTCCAGCAGATCGCCGGCATCCCCGCCTCCCCCGCGCCGATCGGTCCTGCCGTGACATCCAACCGGCACAAGGAGCACCAGCACCGGAGGTGATCCTTTGTGGTCACGGCACCACTAGACGTGCTTGAAGTCCGCGACGAACGAGGCCCACGCGGCGGCCCGGAACACGAGCGTCGGGCCCTCGGTCACCTTGGAGTCGCGTACGGGGACGATGCCGGGGTGGCCGTCGGCGACTTCGAGGCAGTTGCCGCCGTCGCCGCCGCTGTACGTGGACTTCCGCCAGGTCGCGACTTCGAGGCAGTCGCCGCCGCTGCCGCCACTGTATGAGGACTTGTGCCAGGTTGCGGTGGACAGGTCGTAGTCAGAACTGCTGATCTTCATGGGCGTAATCCTCCGCCACCGACTCGATGAGAGCCAGGGACAATTCCGGTGACAGTGCGCTGGCCGCAAGCAGATCGTAGGTCAGTTCGTAGCGAGCGACAGGCCCCGGGTCGTCGAGCAGTTGGCCTGAACCGAGCCCGTCCAGATAGGCGAGCGGAGGTGCGTCGGAGAACGACATCAGCTTCAAGCCGCCATCCATGGCGGTGTGTGCGCCCTCGCTGAACGGCAGCACCTGCACGATGATCCGGTGTTCGCGTGCCAGCTTCAGGATGTGGCGCAGTGCCTCGGCCATCACTGTCGGGTTGCCCACCCGTCGACGTAATGCGGCCTCGTCCAGAACCGCCCAGAACACGGGCTCTGTTGGATCGTTCAGGAGCTGCGTTCGTTCGAGTCGTGCCGCGAGCAGATCGTTGATGACGTCTTCCGGAGCCGTCGGCCGGTACGCCCGGAACACCGCTCGCGCGTACGCCTCCGTCTGCAACAGCCCCGGGATCAGCTGGGGTGCGTACTCCTTGATCGCCTTCGCTACGGCCTCCGCCTCGGCCGCTTCGGCGAAGTGATCGGGGTACTTCGACTTCTTCAGGGCGGCGCAGTTGCGTACGAAGAACCCGTCCGCTCTCAGGATCTCGTCCAGCTTCTCGGCCTGATCCACCTGCATCCGTCGCGTGCCGGACTCCAGTTGTCCGATGAAGGAGCCGCTGACGAACATCGGAAGGCCCAGCTCCTCCTGCGAGAGGCCCTCGGCCTCTCTCCGGTGGCGGAGTTCGGCGCCGAGCAGGGCGCGTGGAGAGGAGGAGGGGTCGAGCTTCTTGGGTCCTGGCATGACAACTCCCTGTGACACACGTGCGGTTGTTGGTTCCGCGCCTCTTCCAGGCTAGCTGCGCGTTGGACACGCTGGGTATGCATTGTCATTACTCAGCGTGGAAAGGGATGGGCCATGACGACCAAGGAACGGCGCAGCGTGGCAGAGGGCAGAGTGCGGGCGGCGGAGGACGCGGTGGCGCGGCTGAAGGAGGGGTTCTCGGGGGTGGGGATCACGTTGCCTTCGCTGCGGATCGACCCGGTGACGTGTGCGGGGAGCGAACCGGCGTCGCCGCTGGTGGACCTCGGCCGGTGCAACCTCGACACGGCGCTGCGGCTGAGTGCGGTGCTGGAGGCGCAGGGGTTGGCCGGTCATGGCGGGTGAGGGGCTGGAGCCGTGCGAGCCGGAGCCCGGGTCGTTCGCGGTGGACATCCGGGACGGGCGGGTGGGGCGCGTGATGGGGCGCGTCGGGCCGTACGTACAGCTGCGGCCGCCGGGGGGCGGGGCGGAGTGGGACTGCCCGCCGGAATCGGTGCGTCCGGCGCCGCTCGGGGAGGTGCTGCGGGCCAGGGTCAGGGAGGTCAACCGGGAGGGGCGGCTGCCGTGAGGGTGTCGGCCGGGCAGGTCTGACACGGCGGCGGACGTGCGGAAGGGCGACGCCCTGGGTGGGTGCCGCCCTTCGAGCGGTCCGGTCGGTCCGGTCGACGCGCCTTTCGGAGCGGGGGCTTCGCGTACGAGCCTTGGTGGTGGCGCAATGTAGTGCAATGGTTACCTGAAGTCGCCATCGGTGGCGGATCGGGTGTCGCACGCAGTCAGGAAAATTTCAGGGAGGTCCTGCCAGCGTGCCGTTCCATGACAACCGACACGACTGACACGTATGCGCCCCGCACGCGCTCCCGGGCGCGGCAGATGCTGAACAAGGTCCCGGAAGTAACCCTCTACTTCTGGGTGATCAAGGTGCTGTGCACCACCGTGGGCGAGACCGCGGCCGATCTGCTCAACGACAACCTGGGCATGGGGCTGACCAACACCTCGTACCTGATGAGTGCGCTGCTGGTCGTCACCCTGTTCTTCCAGTTCCGGGCGCGTAAGTATGTGCCGGGCCTGTACTGGTTGTCCGTGGTCCTGATCAGCGTCGTCGGTACGCTGATCAGCGACAACCTGACCGACAACCTCGGCGTTCCGCTCCAGACCACGACCGCGGTGTTCGCGGTGGCGCTCGCCGTCACGTTCTTCGCCTGGTACGCGAGCGAGCGGACCTTGTCCATCCACTCGATCCGGACGACACGCCGTGAGGCGTTCTACTGGCTGGCGATCCTGTTCACGTTCGCGCTGGGCACGTCCGCGGGCGACCTCACGGCGGAGAAGCTGAACCTGGGGTACTGGCTCTCCGCGGTCGTGTTCGCCGCGCTGATCGCGGCCGTGGCGCTTGCGCACCGCACGCTGGACTTCAACGCGGTGTGGTCGTTCTGGATCGCGTACGTCCTGACCAGGCCGCTCGGTGCCTCGCTGGGCGACTACCTGTCGCAGCCCACGGCGGACGGCGGGCTGGGGCTGGGCACGGTCGGCACCAGCATCCTGTTCCTCGTCGTCATCCTCGGCCTGGTCGTCTTCCTGACCCGGACCCGGCGCGATGTGGCGGAGGACGGTGCCGTCGAGACGGCCGGCGCGCGGGGAGTCAGCCCGCGGGAAGGGTGACGACGAAGCGTGCGCCGGGGGCCGCGGCGGCCAGCGCGATGTCGCCGCCCGCGGCCCTGGCCAGTCGGCGGGCCAGGGCCAGACCGAGCCCCGCGCCGTCGTGTCCGTCCTCGGGGCGGGCGCGGCGGCCGGGTTCGAAGAGCGAGGCGACGAAGTCCTCGGGGACCCCGGGGCCGTCGTCGGACACGTACACCGTGACCTCGCCCGCGCTCGCCTCGCAGGTGAGGCTGATCGAGTGGGCGGCGTAGCGGCGGGCGTTGTCCAGGAGCGGCGTCAGGATGCGCTCGGCGACGTCCTGCGAGACGCCGATGCTCACGTCGGGGGGCGGTGTGCCGGGTGGTGATGTGCTGGGCGGTGCTGTGCTGTTCGTCACGACGGTCACCGGCGGGGCTGCGGGAAACAGGGTTGCGTTGCGTTCTGCCAGGTGGTGCGCGATGTCGGCGAAGCGGGAGCGGCCGGGGGTCTGCGCGTTGCGGGTACGGACCTCCGAGAGCAGTGAGTCGCAGATCTGCTGCATGGTCGCGGCGGCGCCTCCGATGGCCTCCAGGGAGGTCTCCCGCTCCTGCGCGGAGCGCGGGCGTCCGGTCAGCCACTCGGTTTCGGCGGCGATGCGGGCGAGCGGGGTGCGCAGTTCGTGGGAGAGCTCGGCGGCCTGCTGCTGCTCGTGGCGCAGGACGGCGGCCAGCCGGTCCAGCAGGGCGTCCAGGCTGGTCGCGAACGCGGCCAGCTCGGCGGGCCGGTCCTCGGCACCGAACCGTTCGGGGGCGCCCGCGGCGCTCCACCGGTTGGCCTGTTCGCTCATCGAGGCGACGGGGCGCAGGGCCCGTCGTACGACGAGGCGGGTCAGCAGATAGATGGTGGCGAGCAGGAGCACGGCCAGTGCGATCGAACCGACCAGGGCGGTGTCCGCCGTGCTGCGGTACGGGTCGAGGCTCACGGAGCTGACGACGGTGCCGGCCTGCGTGGGCGGGTGCCCCGGCCGGGCGGGGGTGTCGACGGGGAACGCGTACAGCCGCCACGACCCGGGGCCCTCGGTGTCGGCGAACGTCTCGCGTCCTCCCGCGAGCCGGGCCGCCCGGGTCTCCAGGCCGGCGGGTGCGGTGGGAGGCTTCTCGACCACCGTGCCGCCCCGGAAGATCCAGACCCCTACGTCCAGGGCCCGGTCCTCGGTCGGCTCCCGGACGACGAGCCGGCCGTCCGGGCGCACGTCCACTGTCGCCGCCACGGCCTCGGCGCGGGTGCGCAGGACGTCGTCGGCCTGTCCGTGGAGCCGGTTGTCGAGGGCGATGTTGAAGACGGTGGTGAGGACGCCGACCCACAGCGCACTGGCGGCGAGGGCCATCAGGGCGAGGCGGCCGCGGAGGGTGCGGGGGGTGAAGTAGCGGTTCATCAGCCGAAGCGGTAGCCGATGCCGCGGACGGTGCTGATGGTCTGCGGGCTGTCCGCCTCGCGGAGTTTGCGGCGCAGGCGGGTCAAGTACTGGTCCAGGGTGTTGTCGCTGACCTGCGCCCCCGCCGGCCAGCCCGCCCGCAGCAGGGCCCGGCGGCGCACCACGATCCCGGGGCCGGACATCAGGCACGCCAGCAGGCGGAACTCGGTCGGCGTCAGGGCCACGGGCCGGCCGTGGACCGTCAGCTCGTGCTTCATCGGGTTCAGCCGCATCGCGCCCGCGTTGTCGGCGAGGGCGCTGTCGTGGTGACCGGTGCGGTTCAGGACCGCGCGGACGCGGGCCGCGAGCTCGCTGAGGTGGAACGGCTTCACCAGGTAGTCGTCGCCGCCCGAGGCGAACCCGGAGAGCCGGTCGGTGAGATTGCCGTGGGCGGTGAGGAAAATCACCGGAACGGTGACCCCCGCACCGCGCATCGCCTGGCACACATCGCGCCCGTCGGAGTCGGGCAGCCCCACGTCGAGCACGACCGCGTGCACCGACTCGTCGACGGTCTTCAGGGCGGTGGCGCCGTCGACGGCGGTCACGACGTCGAAGTCCTCGTCGCGCAGGCCACGGGCCAGGACATCGCGCAGGCCGTGGTCGTCCTCGACGACGAGAATGCGTGCAGCGGTCACCCGGCCAGTATTACCCGGTCCGCACGCGCGTTCAGGTTCCGTTCAGGTGGCGTGCGACACCATCGGGGCGTGGCCGGGGCGGAGCAGTATGTGCGGACGGACCGGCGCCGCCCGGTCGCGGTAGCGTGACGGGGTGGCGCACACCGTGGTCATCGAGGACGACCCGGCGATCGGCAGCCGGCTGGTCGCCACCCTGCGGGTGCTGGGCCATGACAGCCAGTGGTGCCCCGACGGGGCGAGCGCCCTCGCCGTCACGGAGCGGCGGCCCGCCGCCGATCTCTTCCTCGTCGATCTGGGGCTGCCGGACATCGACGGTTTCGAACTCTGCCGCAGACTCCGTGAGCGGGCGCCGGACGCGGTGCTGGTCGTGCTGACCGCCCGTACGGCGGAGATGGATGTCATCCAGGCGCTGGAGTGCGGCGCCGACGACTATCTGACCAAGCCGTTCCGGCTCGCCGAACTCCAGGCACGGGTCACCGCCCATCTGCGGCGCGCGGCGCCCCGCGCGTTCGGCAGTGCACCTCATCTCCGTGTCGGGGCGCTGGTGATCGACCCGTCGGCGCGACGCTGCACCACCCCGGCCGGCGAGGTGGAACTCAGGCCCCGCGAATTCGACCTGCTGGTGCGGCTCGCGGTCCACCCGGGGCAGGCGGTGAGCCGGGAGGCTCTGATGAGCGACGTGTGGGACGAGAATTGGTTCGGCCCCACCAAGACCCTCGACGTCCATGTGGCCGCCCTCCGCCGCAAGCTCGGTGACCAGGTGCGCATCACGACGCTGCGGCAGTTCGGGTACCGGCTGGAGGAATCCACCGGGCCGTGACCGCAGCGGGGTCATGAGAAGCGGTGGCCGTAGTCGGGTCATGAGAAGCCGTGACCGAGGTCCGGTCATGAGAGGTCGTGACCGTAGTCCGGTCATGAGAAAGGGCGTGCCGTGCGTCGTCGCATTCTGAGAGCGACCGTTCTCGCCGTGGCGTGCGCGGTGCTGCTCTTCGCGCTGCCGCTGGGTTACGCGGCGCTGCGGCTGTACCAGCAGGACGAGGAGCGGGAGGCGCAGTCGCTGGGCGAACAGGTCGCGCTCAGCCTGCCCGAGCGGATCACCGCCACGGGCGACCCGATCGAGCTGCCGCCCGTCGAGTCCGGTACGGACATCGCGGTGTACGGGACCGGCTCCCGCCGCGTCCTCGGGACGGGTCCGGGTGCGGGTGATGCCCCGGTACGGGAGGCGGAGGCGGGCCGGGTCGTCACCCGGCAGATCGGCGACAGCCTGGTCGTGGCCGTTCCCGTGGGGGGATCGGAGCAGGTGCGGGCAGTCGTACGGGTCGCCTCACCGGCCTCCGAGCCCCTGCGGCGGGCCGCGCTGACCTGGACCGGAATGCTGGCGCTGGCGGCGGTCGCGGTGGGTGTGGGCGCCCTGCTGGCCGTACGGTCGAGCAGGCGGCTGGCCCGCCCGCTGGAGGAGCTGGCCGGGGTCGCCCGGGAGATGGAGGGCGGCGATCTGACGGCCAGGGCGGAGCCGTCCGGGCTTCCGGAGCCGGACGCGGTCGGCCATGCGCTGGCGCGGGCCGCTGTCCGTATCGATGAACTCCTGCGCCGGGAGCGGGCGTTCAGTGCGGACGCCTCGCATCAGCTGCGTACGGCACTGACCGGCGTACGACTGGAACTGGAGATGTCCCTCGCGGCCGGTCCGGACGCAGATGTTCCGGACGCTGATGTGGCAGAGGGCGGTGCGGGTGCCGGGTCGCGTGCGGCCGTCCGCTCGGCCCTGGCGCAGCTCGAACGCATGGAAGCCACCCTGGACGATCTGCTCGCCCTCGCCAGGGACGTACCCGAACGGGCGCCGCTCGACCTCGCGGCCCTGCTCGCCCGTGCCCAGGAGGACTGGCACGGGCCGCTCGCCGCACAGGGGCGGCGCCTGGAGATCAGGGTCGACGACGCCCTGCCGCAGGCGCTCGGCTCGCGGCGGGCCGCCCGCCAGATCCTCGACGTACTGCTCTCCAACGCGGCGACGCACGGTCGGGGCACGGTGACCGTGCACGCGAAGGAGACGGCCGGGGTCGTCGCCGTCGATGTCGAGGACGAGGGGGACGGCATCCCGGAAGCGGGTACGGACGGTGTCTTCGAGCGGCGGGGCGGTGACGGAGGCCGCTCGGGCGGTGCGGCCGTGCGGGCGGGCGGACCGGCCGCCGGAGGCCATGGGATCGGACTCGCGCTGGCCCGGTCACTGGCCGAGGCCGAGGGCGGGAGGCTGTTCGTCTCCCGGCCCCGGCCCCGGCCCCGGTTCACCTGGCTCCTGGCGGCGTCACCGGTGGAGGAGCAAGGAGCCTCACAGCTCCCGTAGTTCGGTCAGCGGAGGTCTGCGTGCGTGCCGCGCCGACGCCCAGGCCGCCGCCGCCAGCGTGGCCGCGGTGACTCCGGCCAGCGCGACGAGATACGCCCACGGCACCGCGACCTGGTCCGGGGGCGGGTCGAAGACCCCGGAGAGCACCTTCACCAGCATCTGCGACAGGGCCCATCCCATGACCGCACCGGCCGCGCCACCCGCCACCGCGACCAGCGCCGCCTCGCTCCACACGAACCCGGACAGTTGCCGGCCCCTGGCCCCCAGAACCGAGGCCAGCGCCAGCGTGCGACGCCGTTCGGCCAGGCCCAGGGCCAGGACGAGACCGCCCGCCGCCGCACCGATCACCAGGGCGAAGCCCAGCTCGACCCGAGTGAGTCCGGCGAGATCGACCGCGGTCAGGCTGGAGCCGACGACGGCCTGCGACGACGGCAGATCCGTGACATGGGCGCTCGGGCCCAACGCCTTCTTCGCCAGGTCCGCCACCTGGCGCTGGCCGGTGCCCCCGGTGTCGGCGAGCAGTGTCCCGGCGGCGCCGCTGCCCGTTGTACGCGCGATGTACGAGGCGTTGGCGACCAGGAAGCTGTCCTTCGGGGCGGTCGGGAACTCCTTGACGACACCCTGGAAGTGGAAGGGGATCGTGCGCAGTTGACCGGTCCGCGCGTCGGTCAGGCGCAGCCGCACCTGATCGCCGGGGTGCAACTGGAAGTCGTGCGCCGTCTCCGCGCTGACCAGCAGCCCGTCCGGGCGCTGGGCCAGACGGTCCATCAGGGACCGTGCGGTGCCGCCGGAGAAATAGGCGTCCTGGAGCCGGCCCGCCGACACGATGCTCGCGGGCCGTACCCCGTACAGATCCTGCAAGTCGGCGCCCACATAGGCGAACCGGTGCTGGAGCGGTTCCACATGCCGTACCCCCGGCACCGCCGCCAGCTTTGCGGTGTCCGCCGCGGAAAGGGCCGGCTGGGTGACGGTGACATCGGCTCCGTTGGTCAACACCGCGTCCACCGCCGCCTGTTGGCGGTACGTGGAGTTGAACACGCCGGTCGACACGGCGAACGCGCAGGCCAGTGCCAGCAGCACCACCGAGCGGACCACGGTGCCGCGCTGCCGGGACAGGCCGGCCGCGACTGTGCCGGACAGGACCCCGGCCGCCGGGCGGAACAGCCGGGCGAGGACCGGCCTGCCGCGGCGCAGCAGCAGATCCACCAGCAGCCACGCCACCACCGCGCCGCCTGCCCACAGCAGCGCGGGACCGGCGAACGCCCAGTAGTCGACCGACAGGGTCGGCGTGCCTTCGGGCGCCAGGACCAGGGCGTAGTTGGTGGCGCTCGTGGCGCGGAAGACGGCCAGCGAACCGGCGAGCAGGCCGAGTCCCAGCACCCACCACGCGGTACGCGGCACCGTGCGCCGCTCGACCGCGGTGCGTCCCGAGACGATCGTGGCCCGGCGGGCGTCGTAGCGGGCGGGCACCAGCACGGTCGCCGCCGCGACGAGGGCGCCGACGACGCACGCGATCAGCATCCAGGACAGCGGAATGCCCGTGCCGTGGAAGGCCCAGCGGTCCACCAGCGCGGCCAGCCCCAGACCACCGGCCGCGCCGAGCACCGCGACCACGGCCGCCTCCACACCGGCCAGGCCCATCAGCCGGCCGACGGTCGCACCGCGCGTCCGCAGCAGCGCCTGCTCCTTGCGGCGACGGCCCGCACCGGACTGGGCGACCGCCCAGGTCAGGGCCGCGGCCAGCACAGCCCCGGGCACGCCGAGGAAGAGGAAGAGCAGCTGTGCGTACAGGGCGTCGGACCGGGCGGCGTCCAGGACCGAACCGAGATTGTCGCCGACCAGGCCGGTACCGGCGAGCCGCACCTCGGCGTGGTGTGCGTTGCCGGTGGCCGTGGCGTACGCGGCGGCCGGGTCGGACGGCAGGGAGTGGGTGCGCAGGGTGTGGATCTGCGACTGCACCAGGTCGGGGCGGGCCGAGGCGAGCGGACCGAAGACGGAGTCCCAGGTCTGCCGGGGCATCAGGACGACATTGTCCGGCGGCGCGGAGGGCTGCGACTGGGGCGGGGCGCCCACCTTCTGGAACAACGAGTCCGCGAACGGCAGATCGACCACACCGGCCACCTTCACCGGCACGGGCGGCAGCCCGCCCGCCCGCTCGATGGTGATCGTGTCACCGGGGGCCGCGTGCAGATTGGCGGCGGTCTGCTGGGCGAGGAGCACGCCCTGCTCCCGGCCGGCCAGCAGCCGGATCTCGCCGGGGAACGTGGCGGCGTAACCGGGAGGCAGGCCGAGGACCGAACCCGCGCCGGTCTTCTGTGTCGTTCCGCCGGTGTGCGCGCCCAGACCACCGGTCCGTGCGTACCCGACCGGCAGGGCCGCCCTGGTGCCGGGCAGGCCCCGTACGGTGGACAGCACGTGCTGTGCGTCCGCGCCGGTGGCCACCTGCACCTGCCAGTCCACGGACACCGAACGCACCGACTGGGACGTCATGGTGGCGCGGGTCGTGGACAGGAAACCGCCGAGCGCCGCGAGCAGCGCGACGGCGACCATGACACCGAGCGCCGTCCCGATCAGGCGTCCGCTGCGCACCCGCAGCAGGCCCGAGAGCCAGATTCCGATCATCGCAACTCACGTTCCCGGTCGGGGGTTTCGGGCTGTACGAGACGGCCGTCGGCCATGTACCAGCGCTCGTCGAGGGCGCCCGCCACCCGGGCGTCATGGGTGGTGATCAGAACGGCCGCGCCGAGCGAGTCGGCGGCCGACAGCAGCACCTCCAGCACGTGCCGGGCGGTCTCGCGGTCGAGCTGGCCGGTCGGCTCGTCGGCCAGGATCAGCCGCGGCCCGCGGGCCAGCATCCGGGCGACCGCGACGCGTTGCGCCTGACCCGCGGACATCTCGTCCGGGAGTTTGGCGGCCAGCGTGCCGAGCTCCAGCTCGGCCAGGGCGGCGGACGCCCGGTCGGCGGCCTCGTCCGTCGTGAGGCCGTCGATGAGCAGAGGCAGGGAGACGTTCTCCAGGGCGGTGAGCGGCGGCAGCAGGCTGGGCCCCTGGAAGACGACCCCGATGTCCCGGGCCTGCAGGATGTCCGCGGCGCCTTCGGGGTCCATGGTCAGCCCGGGGTGGCCGACCGTACCGGCCGTGGGCCGGTCGAGGGCCGCCATCAGATGCAGCAGGGTCGACTTGCCGGAGCCGGAGGGGCCGACCACGGCGATCCGCGCACCGGCGGGGACGACGCAGTTCGCCCCGTGCACGGCGACGACGGCGTTCGGCCCCGAGCCGTAGGTGCGGGCCGCGTCCACGCAGACGACGAGCGGCTTCGCGGACGTGGGGCCGGCGCCGGTCATCGCACCCACCTCCCGTCACGCAGCCGGAGCACCCGGTCGGCGACGGCGGCAACCGCGCGCGAGTGGGTGACCAGGACCATCGCCGTGCCCGCACGCGCGCGTTCGCGCAGCAGCGCGAGGACGCGGCGCTCCGTCTCCCCGTCGACCTCGCCGGTCAGCTCGTCGGCCAGCAGAACGGCCGGGTTGTTGGCCAGTGCGACGGCCAGCCCGGCGCGGGCGGCTTCACCGCCCGACAGCTGCCGGGGCAGTGCGCCCGCCCGGGGGGCGATGCCGACGTCCCGGAGCAGCTCGTGCACTCCGGGGCGGTCCGTGCCGCCCGAAATTCCCTGCACCAGCCGGATGTTGTCGCGGACGGTGAGGTGATCCAGCAGGTTGCCGGACTGGAACAACACGCCGATGTAGCGGGCACGGAGCCGGCTGCGCAGGTGTTCCTGCTGGTGGGAGAGGCGTTCACCGGCGACGTGCACGGTGCCGCCGTCGGGTTCGTCGAGCCCGGCCAGACAGCTCAGCAACGTGGTCTTCCCGGAACCGGAAGGACCGGTCACCGCGACGATCTCGCCCTTCTCGACCTGGAGCCCCACGCCCTGGAGCGCGAACGTCTCCTCCTCGCCCGCGCGGAAGAACCGGTACAGGGAATCGGCGGTGAGCCGGGTCGCGGTCATCACGCCCACCGGAAGGAGTCCGTCACGATCTGCCAGGGATCGACGTTGTCGGCTCCCACGGCACCGGACAGGGTCAGCACGACCTGGGTGCCGTTCTGCCAGAACGCGTACCGCTCGACATCCTGGCGCACGCTCTTCCCGGTCACCTGGTCGGGCGCCGAGTCGGCCCGGTAGGTGGCCAGCACGGCGGTGCCGCCCGAGCGCTTCACGGTACCGACCTTCCCCACCGTGACGTTCTTCGCGCTGCGCCCGACGGCCGGCAGATCGACCGAGCGGACCGACTGGACCGTGGGGGCCCGGTTCGCCGGACTCCGGTCGATCCGGACGCTGTTGAACTTGTCGCTGAACACCGTGGCCCCGCCCACCTGCTGACGGGCCCACCCCTCGGGCACCTTCACCGTGTAGCCGCCGCCGGACGGCGACCACGCGACGTACACCTGGTCGTCGGGGATGTCACCGGCCGGATTCACCTCCTTCGGAGGCGCGACCGCGGCGGAGGACGACGAGTGCGAGGAACCGGACGAACCGGAGGAGGAGGAACAGGCCGCGGCCCCGGTGACGACCACAAGGCCGGTCATCACCGCTGACAAAGTACGACGCATGGGGAACACCTCTGCGCGAGCGAAGGAGCCGACCGGGATGCCGTCTCCACTGCGACGCTAGAAACCCACCGGCCAGCGCCGTGGTCGTGGAGGGTTAGCGGGGGGTTAACGCCGACGGGCGCACGGCGGAGGGTCGCTGCGTACGTCACACGATCGTGGGACGCTGGTGGGAGCGGCGAACTGCCGCAGAACCGTCGATCTACGCTCCTTTGACAGGCCACAGGAGAAGGGACCCGCGATGACTGCCGCGATGGTCGAGAACGACCAGGCCTCTGAGGGCCGCCCGTGGGACTACCTGCTGCAGACATGGCGTGAACTGGACGTGCCCGAGGGGTGGCGCGCCGAGATCGACGAAGGGCAGATCGTCTTGGTACCTCCGCCTCATGCGCATCACAACGGCATCGCCGAAATGGTGCAGCATCGCCTGTATCGGGCGCTCCCCGAAGAATTGGGCATCTACCAGACCCTCGGCGTCCACGTTGCGCCCCTCGACAGGCTCTACGTCCCCGATCTGGTCATCATGGAGCGCGAACTGATCATGGCCGCCGACCCGGAGACCAGCGATCCGATGGACGCGTCGGACGCGCTGCTCATCGTCGAGATCACGTCGAAGGGAAATGCCCGGGACGACCGGACGAAGAAGTACCGCGCCTATGCGCGCGCGGGCGTACCCATGTACCTGTTGATCGACCGGTTCGACACGCGTGGCGCGATGGCCACCCTGTTCACCGAGCCGAACGAGGACGGGACGTACAAGCACTCCGACCCGGTGCCGTTCGGGAAGCCGCTCATGCTGCCGGAGCCGTTCGGCACGACGCTCCTCACGGAGGAGTTCCCGGTCTGAGAAGGCATGGAAGTGGGGGGGGCCCCCCCCCCGGGGGGGGCCCCCCGCCCAGGCCGGGGGGGGGGGGCGGCCCGGGGGGGTTTAAAAAACAGTCGCGGCCCGGCGCGGAGGGGGGGGTGGTAGGG